>JAZRET010000118.1:0-4604 GCA_045660945.1 Congzhengia sp. | reverse complement strand
TGCGTTTCATGTACAATTCTGGAAAATGCCTCAATTAGCATGAGCTGATTCTTTTGCGGTGTCAACCTTCCTGCAGTCACAATATTTTTTCGTTCCCCTTCATAGGCATCCATATAAAAAATGCTGTTTACCGGATTGACTATCACACGGGAATGACGCTCTACGCGTTTGCCAAAGTACTTATGTGCATATTCTGTCTGAAACACCACGCCATCAGCACAATAAAATGGAAATCTCAGGAAGAATCTTCCTTTAATTCCTTTGTCTTCGTGCTCCGGATTGATACGCAAAGAAGTCATTGTTTTGTGTTTTAAACCTATACTCGCAAAAATCAATCGGGTGTTCGGTTCACGCATAAAAGAAATGGCGACGTCCGGTTTTTCTTCTTTTAGAACTTTACGAAGTTTTTTCGTTCTTCCGTAATTTCGCACCCAGAAATTAGGGGCTTTTTCTTCTTTTTCAAGATAGATATGCTTTGCTTTTTCATCCAGCGAATATTCGTTCGGTGTATAGTGTGTATTTACTACCACCGTTTCGTGACCTTGTGATACAAAATAGTTTGCAACATTTGTCACAACCCGCTCAGCACCGCCGCCGGATAAAATATTTATGTAAAATAAAACTTTCATAGATTAGCTCCTAACTGTTTTTTCAGGTAAAGAAATCCAGTCTCCCAGCTTTTTGTCCCACTCCGGCGGACGAAAAGGTACAAGTCCACTTCTGCTGAAAAACGTTAATTCTCCAAAATATACTTTCCCTTCCACTTCATAAAAGTCCACGCGCAACACCGGAATGTCTTCTGATAACTTCTCCGCGAGAGTTTTCATTAATTCAAAATTTTGCGGTTTTTCAGGTTGCTTTTCAGCATTCGGATGTGAGTTTCTGACCGGAAGATGTTGGAAATTTTCATCAAAAAAGTCAAATTTCGGCTCATCTCCACCCTGACGCTCTGTTGTTACAAACATAATTTTTACTTTGCCGCCAAATGCAAAAAACTTATAATCCGGAAGATCGCCTTTTTTTTCATCGCTTAAATATTTTTCTGCAATAATTCTCGGTTTTACATTTTTATACGGCCACTCTCTGCCTTCCCAAAAATAATTTGTCTTAAGAGAGCCTTCTATTTTTGTCTTTGCTGCTGCAACATCTAATTGATCTTTATCTTTTACAATCACAAGTCCACCGCAATCATGGGTACATTTTAAGACAAATTGCTCCGGAAGACTTTCAAAATCAATATCGTCGAAACGTTCCCACACACCGTATGTTGGCACAATATATTCTTCTCCAATTTTTTCGGCAACATATTTTTTTGCCTCATATTTATCGACCATAGTGGTATAAACAGGCTTTCTGTCATAAAGTTTTAACCACTGTAGTTTTTCGTTAAATGTTTTGGGATTTCTTAAATCGGGAAATCTTTTAAAATGGTAATAATATTTTAGACTGATATATAGCCAGTCCGGAAGAATGCGCATCAATTTTTTTAAAAATGTCCACATTTTAACTTACCTCTCTTAATCTAACACACTGCGCCATTTAGAAAGCACGTTTTCTGCACAAAACAGATTCGATGTTTCTTTTGCACGAATGCCCATTTTCTTTGTTTCTTCTTCATCTTCCATCATATAAAGAAGTGCGTCGCGCATTTTATCTTGATCGCCTACCGGAACTAAAATTCCGTTTTCATAATTCACAATATATTCGTCCGCTCCGGCACACGTAGTTGAAATACAAGGAAATCCCATTCGCATAGCTTCTAAAAGCGCGTTGGATAATCCTTCGAAGTCTGATGAAAGCACAAAGATTTCAGAATCTTTAATCTTCTCGTGCACATTGAAAACGTTGCCAGGAAGATGTACCTTTTCGGATATGCCAAGTGCTTCGGCTTGCTCTGTAAGCGCTTTCCTTAGTTCGCCTTCACCATAAATAATGAGTTCGTATTCCGGATGTTTCTTCACTGCTTCCGAAAAAGCGGAAAGAAGCATCTTTTGATTTTTCTGCTTGGTGAGTCTTCCCATAGAAACGATTTGCTTCTTCGTTTCTTTCGCTCGCTCTACTGAGACTGAAACAGGATTCGGGATGACAATACTGTTCTTAATAATACGATGTTTAAACAAGTTTTGCACTTGTTTGGTCTGAAATACAACTTTAAAAACTTTCGGATATAAAAGATTTACAAGCATCTGTGCGATTTTACCACGACCGTCATATCTTGGGTCGTTTCGTTCGGACACTACGATTTTTACCTTCAAGCCAATACAAGCTAAAATGACCAACACGTTAATTCTGGCGGCAAAGGATAAAATCACATCCGGTTTTTGTTCTTTGACATATGTACGGATACTCTTAAGCCACAACGGAACACGCTTGATTCTTGAAGATATTTTTCCTGTAAAATCATATACCTTCGTACTTTCAGATAGTTCATACTCTACTTCCGGAAACAACAAAAGTCCAATGTCTGTATTCCATCCGGAAGATGCATATTCTTTTGATAAGATGCTGATCACGCGCTCTGCGCCACCACGTTTCATACTGCCGAGAAAAAATGCAATTCTTTTTTGTTCCATTTGTTGATTCGCTCATTTCTTTTGATGTTATCTCAAATTAAAACTGACTCTTTATGATTTCAATCACTCTTTTTTGATCTTCTTCCGTCATCTTAATATCAGACGGGAGACACAAGCCACGACGGAAAATGTCTTCTCCTACGTTTTCGCCTGCTGTTACAAAATCATAGCCGGAAAATACGGGTTGCAGATGCATCGGCTTCCAGATAGGACGCGCTTCGATGTTTTCTTTTTCCAAAGCCAGACGGATTTTTTCCGGCGTAACTTTTTCTACCCAATTTTCATTGATCGTAAAGCAGCTTAGCCAGAAGTTCGGTTCGGAACACTCTAAATACGGATTCATCTCAATCGGTAAATCTTTAAAGCCTTCTTTATAGCGCATATAGATTTCTTTTTTCTTTTCCTTATGCTCATCTAAATGGAGAAGTTGGCCTCTGCCGATGCCGGCAACGATGTTGCTCATTCGATAATTATAGCCGATTTCTTTATGCTCATACCAAGGTGCAATTTCTCTTGCCTGCGTAGAATAAAAGCGCACTTTCTGCACTGCGTCTTCATCATCTGACAAAAACATTCCGCCACCTGATGTAGTGATAATTTTGTTCCCGTTAAAACTGATGGCATTGTATTTACCAAACGTTCCCGTTTGTCTGCCTTTATAAGTTGCAGCAAGTGATTCTGCCGCATCTTCAATTAAGCATACGCCGTACTCGTTACAAAGCGCAACAATTTCATCGAGTTTTGCCGGCGTTCCGTAAAGATTTACAACGACAACGGCTTTTACTCTATCTTTATAAAGTTCCAAAGCTTTTTTTAAAGCCACCGGATCCATATTCCAGCTTTCGCGTTCTGAGTCGATAAATACCTGCGTTCCGCCCTCGTAGGATACAGGGTTTACTGTTGCGGAAAAGGTTAAATCAGAGCAAAGGACAATATCTCCTTTTCCCACTCCGGCAAGTTTTACTGCCATATGTAATGCGTGCGTTCCTGCCGTCATTGCAGCGGCGGCTTTAGATCCTACATAGCGCGCCATTTCATTTTCAAATTCTGTGACGTTTTTCCCCAAAGGCGCGACCCAGTTCGTATCAAACGCTTCTTTGATGAAAATTTGTTCTTCTCCATGCATTGTCGGAGAAGAAAGCCATATTTTTTCAGCCATCTTTTTTACACCTCAATCTGCAAGGTTTTGTATGCTTTTTGTACAATTTGCCTAAAGACACGTCCACTTATACCATATTATTGGACATATATAATAGTAATTATATATGAAAAAGCCTGAAATGTCAATAGCAGGGCAGAAATTCCCATTTCTGCCCTGCTATTCGTTTTCTATAAATTCTGTGATTGCTTTTTCGGTAAGTTCGACCTCTTTTAAGAACGCCTCTGCCGAAAGTCTATACGCCCCTCCGGCAAGGATGATAATCTGCTCGACGCTGTCTGACGTTGCAACGCGTACTTTGTGGTTTTTGGAAAGTTTGCGGCTCGTTTTCTCAATAAACATATCCGCGGTTTCTGCTTCTTTTGTATATACTACGGAAATGTTGTGAACACGCTCAACTTCGCCCACATTTCCCTTTACCTTATAGGCATCAAACACCAGGATTACTTCACATTGTGAAAACCCTTGATAGTTACATAAAATGTTGATGAGGCGATTTCTTGCAAGGTCTAGACTCTCAGCCGCAAGTTTTTTGAGTTCCTCCCATGCAAAGATAATATTATAACCATCAACTAAGAGATATTCAGGCCCTGAGATCATCGCGCTCTTTTGGGGTACATACGGTTTTGGTGCAGATGCACACTTTACTTTTTCCTGAACTTTTCGCGCCCTGATAGGACCATACGTCTTTTCAAAAATTTGCATGAGTTCTGAATCGCTTGCGATTTTCTCAACATACCTTGATGCGCGCTCGTTTATCACTTCCGGCTCCTGCTCGGGTTTAATGTGCATATACTCCGGCACTTCATTCCACTTTACATGAAATCCCGCACCGTGCGCACAGAAGACGGAATCCGGCGTGTTTTCAATGT
>JAZRET010000117.1:0-7977 GCA_045660945.1 Congzhengia sp. | reverse complement strand
ATGGTGTATAACTACCTGCCGTTTATGATTCTTCCAATCCATTCGGTGCTTTCTAAAATGGACCGCTCTATGATTGAGGCGGCAGAAGACCTTGGCGCAAGTAAATTCAATGTATTTAGAAAGATTATTTTCCCGCTTTCTATTCCCGGAATCTCTTCGGGTATTACGATGGTGTTTGTTCCTGCGATTACGACGTTTGCAATTTCAAGCATCTTAAGCGGTAATAATGTAAATTTATTGGGAAATGTCATAGAAAAACAGTTCGGCGTGGGAAATGACTGGAATTTTGGTTCTACGATGTCGTTAATCTTAATGGCGCTGATTTTAATTTCTATGTTCATTTTGCCTGATTCTGAAAAAGAAAGTCAAGGGGGTATGATGATATGAAAAACAGACTCTCAAGACTTTATCTTTATTTGATTTTTGCATTTTTGTATGCGCCGATTTTAATACTCATGGTTTATTCGTTCAATGAATCAAAATACCGCACATGGACAGGTTTTTCGCTTAAGTGGTATATTGAACTCTTTTCGGATAGCAAAATCATGGACGCGCTTACAAACACAATTTTGGTTGCCATCGTTGCGGCAGTGTTATCAACTATTATCGGAACAATAGCGGCCATTGGTATTGCCGGTTTAAAAAAGTGGAAGAAGAAAGCCATTATGGATATTACGATGCTTCCGGTATTAAATCCCGACATCGTAACGGGTATTTCCTTAATGCTTTTATTCTACATCGCAAAACTTCCGACGGGTAGACTAACATTGATACTCGCGCATATGGCGTTTTGTATTCCGTATGTGATTTTATCTGTTATGCCAAAGCTTATGCAGGTAAATAACAGCACGTATGAGGCGGCGCTAGATCTTGGCGCAACGCCTGCCTTAGCTACGTGGAAAGTCACCATTCCTGAAATTATGCCCGGTGTATTTAACGGCTTTTTGATGGCACTGACACTTTCCATTGACGATTTTATCGTAAGTTATTTCACCACCGGTCCCGGTGTGGAAAACCTATCAATTCTAATTTACAATGCGGCACGAAAAGGCGTGAGTCCTTCGATTAACGCGCTTTCATCACTTATGTTTGCCGTAATTTTAATTTTACTTGTAATTATCAATATCCGAACAAAGAAAGAATCGGAAAGAGTAAGATGATTTAAGAGAGGGATGGAAATGAAAAAATTCTTAGCACTCATTTTTGTATTTTTAATAGCGGGGTCTTTATTTACCGGTTGCGGTACAGATCCTTCTAAAATTGTAAAAGTATATAATGCGTCTGAATATATTGCAGAAGGCGTCATTGAAGAGTTTGAAAAAGAAACGGGATATAAAGTGGTATACAGCGAATTTGCATCAAACGAAGATATGTATACCAAAATCAAAACAACATCTTATGACGTTTTGATTCCGTCTGATTATATGATCGACAAACTCGTAAAAGAAGATCTTTTGGCAGAACTTGATTTTGAAAACATTCCGAACTACAAGTACGTGGACGAAACATTTAAAGGCGCATATTATGATGCGGAAAATAAATACTCCGTTCCTTATATGTGGTCCACAGTCGGAATCCTTTATAACAAAGATAAGGTAAAAGAAGAAGTAAAAGACTTATCTGTTATGTGGAACAAAAAATACTCCGGCAAAATCTTTATGTTAGACAGCGTGCGCGATACCATGGGTATGGCGCTCAAAAAACTCGGCTATTCTGTAAATACAGAAGACGACAAAGAATTGGCGCAGGCAAAAAAAGAACTGTTAAAACAGCGTCCGCTCATTTTAGGATATGTGACCGATGAAGTGAAAGATAAAATCATTTCCGGCGAGGGCTATATGGGCCTTGTTTACTCCGGTGAAGCAGGAAAAGCGATGGCAGAAAAAAGTTCTCTAGCCTATGCAATTCCTGAAAGCGGAACGATTTACTGCGTAGATGCAATGGTTGTGCCAAAAGCGGCGGAAAACAAAAAAGGCGCGGAAGCATTTATTAACTTTATGCAGCGTCCGGATATTGCAGCAAGAAATGCACAAGAAACCTGCTACGGTATCACAAATACAGAAGGAAAAGCAAAACTTCCTGATAGCCTTAAAAACAATAAAGGCCTCTATCCTGATGCGCTGGTTTTAGAAAAAAGTGAAATGCTCAGAAGTGAAGGCACTATCAACCAGAAGTATTTAGATATCTGGAACGAAATTATGGCGGCAAACTAACATGTGTGATTTTTATAAAAACAAACTGTTTTTAGCCCCCATGGCAGGGATTACCGATCTTGCGTTTCGCACAATCTGTAAAGAGTGCGGCGCAGATTTGGTAGTGTCTGAAATGGTCAGTTCCCGTGGACTTCACTATAAAGATAAAAAGACCGATCTTTTACTTGCCACAAACGAACTTGAGGCGCCACTCATTGTTCAGATTTTCGGAAATGAGCCGGATGTGATGGCAGAAAGTGCAAAGAAGTTAGAAGATCGAGGAGTAAAGTACCTTGATATCAATATGGGTTGTCCAGCACCGAAAATCGTAAAAAACGGCGATGGTTCGGCGTTGATGCAAAACGAAGAACTTGCAGAGCGTATTGCACAAAGCGTTGTAAAAGCGGTTTCCATTCCCGTCAGCGTGAAGTTTCGCGCCGGATGGGATGAAGCACACAAAAATGCAGTTTCCTTTGCAAAAAGGATGGAAAATGCCGGAGTAAGCGCCGTTTGTGTACACGGAAGAACCAAAGAGCAGTTTTATTCAGGAAAAGCGGATCTGTCCGTTATCAAAGCCGTAAAAGACGCGGTAAAAATTCCAGTCATCGGAAACGGTGATGTGGTAGACGGTGAAAGCGCGAAAAATATGCTCGACCAAACCGGCTGCGACAGTTTAATGATTGGCAGAGGCGCGCAGGGAAATCCTTTTGTGTTTCAAACGGTAAAAGATTCCCTCGCGGGGAATGTGCCACACATCCCAACCGCAGTAGAAAAACGAGAAATTGTTCTTCGCCATATCATGTATATGGAAGAAACAAAGCCCGAACACGTGGGAGTCGCTGAAATGCGAAAACATTTTGCGTGGTATTTAAAAGGCTTAAAGCACGCGGCAAAACTCAAGGTACGCGCTTTTTCTGCAAAATCCTATCACGAACTAAAAGAACTAACAAAAGAAATGTATCTTTAACGCTCGAAAGTAGTTGCTTTCGGGCGTTTTTTGTTGTGGAAAGTGTTGTGCTTTGGGAAAATTTGTGATAAAATAAAGAAAATATATAAAGTGTAAAAAAGAGGTTTTTATGCGCGAAGTTTTTCCGAATTATTATGATAAATTCAAATGTGTTGCTGATAAGTGCAGACACAGTTGTTGCATCGGATGGGAAATTGATATCGACGAAGACACATTAGATTTTTATAACGCCCTTGACGGCGCGATTGCCAAGAAAATCCACGAAAATATTGATGGCGAGCCGCCGCACTTCGTTTTAAAAGAAGGGGAGCGTTGCCCGTTTTTGAATAGAAAAGGTCTTTGTGATATTATCTTAACACTCGGCGAAGGTGCGCTTTGTGATATTTGCCGTATGCACCCGAGGTTTTGCAATTTCTATGAAGATTTTGCGGAAATAGGCTTGGGGCTTTCCTGCGAAGAAGCGGCAAGAATCATCCTTACGGAAGAAGAAAAATTTTCGATTTCCTTGCCAAAATCGGTGGGAAACGATGCATTTTTCAAAGAGCGCAAAGTGGTGTTCGATATTTTGCAAGACAGAAGCATCAGCGTTTTGGAAAGACTCCAAAACCTTTCTCAGAAATACGGATTTGCGTTTGATTTTTCAAACAAAGCACTTTATGAATTTTATATGCATTTAGAAATGCTTGACGAAACTTGGAAAACTGAACTTTTAAAACTAAAAAATGCCGAGGGAACGGACATCTTTAAAAGAGAAGATATGCAGATTTTCTTTGAACAACTCGCGTGTTACTTTATCTTCCGTCACTTTGAAAGTGGCGTCGAATTTGCAATTTTAAGCACTTGGGTTCTTGGGATGATTTGCTCAAACTGCAAAAGCCTTGAACAAATGCTTGACGCCGCAAGAATGTATTCTCAAGAAATTGAATACTCTGAAGAAAACACAGAAAAAGTGAAGATGTTTTTGGATAAATATTATGTTAAGGAAATATAGTTTTTTCTCCTGACTTGACAAAATTAAGAATTGTGTTGAATGGTGGAGAAATATAAAAAACAATAAAAAGGAGAAATAAGTATGGGTTATTTAATTTTAGGAATTATTGTTGGTTTAGTAATTTGTTTTATTGCAGCATTGGAATTTGCGTCAATTGCGAGCGAGAAAGGCTATGATGATGCAAAGTACTTTTGGTATCCATTCCTTTTAGGGATAATTGGTATGTTAATCGTAATTGCGTTGCCCGACAGAAATGCCAAGATAAATATTGCACAGAATGCTCTGCGTAAAAACGAAGAATATACTTCTGACAATGCATCAAGTGGTTTAACTAATAAACTCAACACACCAAAGATCAGTGCAGACACAGAGTATGGGTTAGAATCAAGTACATCCTCACATGAGAAAAATACTACATATAAAACTACTGACCAAAACACAATAATATGTTCTTCATGTGGATTTGAACAACCGGCAGGTCGTGCTATATGTTGGAAATGCGGTTGTAAGTTTAACCAGGAAAATTAAGATAGACTAATAATTGTTTGTTTCTAATTCACTAATAGTATGCTTTAATCATGTCAAGTCCTAAAATTTAAAACATTAGTTTGCCGATTTTGATATTTACATGATTGACTTCTTAAAATTGGCTGCATCTAAACATTATGTATCGCAATAATTCCAACACAAAGGAGAAAAACAAGTGATTACAAAAGAAATCAAAACGGAACATCGTTTAGAGAAAAGCACCGGGGCACGCATTTTTCGTGTTTTTTTTGGTGTGGTTTGTTCTGCTCTCGTTGTCTTTGGGCTTTTATTGTTTTTCTCGGCGTCCTGGTACATAAAAAACTATGGAAATACCGGTTTTGACTCGGTGTTATTTACGCTTTTTTCCAATATGGGCGGAGTGAGTCCGAAACTTATGTGGAGTTTTCTTTTAGAAAGTGTTCTGCCCACGGTTTTACTCAGTGCGGCGATCATATTTCTATTGTATTTTCTGCGGATAAAAAAAGCATGGTTTCAAAAAATAAAATATTGGCATAAAACGATTCTTTGTTTCTTGCTTGCGTGTTTGTTCTTTTATCTTGCGGGAACGAAGGTAAACATTTTTGGATACATCGAAAAAATGATGCATCAGACCACGCTTTATGACGATTATTATATTGAGCCGACGAAAGAAAATATTATATTTCCTGAGGACAAACGAAACCTTGTTTATATCTTTTTAGAGTCAATGGAAACGACGTATATGGCAAAAGAAGAGGGCGGTGCTCTTGAGAAAAACGTGATTTTGGAACTTACGAAACTCTCAAAAGAAAACATCAATTTTTCACACAATAGCGGTGTTGGTGGATTTTTAACGCCCACCGGAACGAGCTGGACTGTTGCCGGAATGGTGGGTCAAACCTCTGGGATTCCGCTCAAAGGTTCTGCAGGCGTTCTGGAAAATAATCAGTACGGAAAAGATGAATTTCTTCCCGGGGTTATTACGCTTTCCGATATTTTGCATGAAAACGGCTATAAACAAGCGCTTATGGTGGGTTCAGAAAGTTCTTTTGCGAACCGAGATGTCTATTATAAAAACCACAAGACAGATTACATTTTTGACCTTGCAACCGCCAAAGAGGATGGTGTTGTTGCGGAAGATTATTATGTTTGGTGGGGGATGGAAGATTTCTACCTTTTTGACTACGCAAAAGTGAAACTTACCGAAATAGCGCAAGGAGAAGAACCCTTTTCTTTTACGCTTCTCACAGTAGACACCCATTTCCCCGAAGGATACGTTTGCGAAAAGTGTGAAGGGAAACACAAAGAACAGTATGAAAACGTGATTTCTTGTGCGAGTCATCAGGTGGATGCGTTCGTCGCGTGGCTAAAACAGCAGACCTTTTATGAAAACACCACGGTGATCATTTGCGGTGACCATTTGACGATGGACAACCAGTACATAGAGCGCAACGTGGATGAAACGTATGAAAGATATACGTATAACTGTTTTATCAATGCAGCGCGTGAAGCAAAGCATGATAAAAACAGAACATTTACCACCCTTGACCTATTCCCGACAACGCTTGCGGCTCTTGGTTGTGAAATCAAGGGAGAACGTCTCGGCTTGGGAACCAATCTCTTTTCCGGTGTGCCGACGCTCGCAGAAGAAATGGGCTATGATACCTTTAATCATAATCTTCTTTACAGTTCTAAATTCTATATCAAACAATTTATGGTAGCGAAGAAGTAAAAATACTATGGACGAAACGAAACACTTGTGATAAAATATATTGTTAGACGAAAGAAAAAGTAAAGGTGTGAGATATATGAAGGAACGAAATTTAACGCTCTTAACAGACTTTTATGAACTGACCATGGCAAACGGCTATTTGGAAAATGGTCTGAAAGATGAAATTGCATATTTTGATATGTTTTTTAGAAAAATTCCGGATGACGGCGGTTTTGCCATTATGGCAGGCTTAAAGCAAGTCATTGATTATATTGAGAACTTACACTTTTCAGACAGTGATATTAAATATTTAAGAAGTAAAAAAATGTTTAGTGAGGCATTTTTGGAGTACCTTTCTACATTTTCTTTTTCCTGCGATGTGTGGGCAATTCCGGAAGGAACACCGATTTTCCCGCATGAGCCGATTTTAACTGTGCGCGGACCTGTAATCGAGGCGCAGTTTATTGAAACGATGGTGCTTTTATCCATTAACCATCAGTCTCTCATTGCAACAAAGACAAACCGTATTGTGCGTGCGGCAGAGGGAAGAGCAGTCATGGAATTTGGTTCTCGTCGCGCACAAGGATACGATGGCGCGATTTTCGGTGCGAGAGCGGCATATATTGGTGGTTGCAGCGGTACGGCATGTACCATTTCCGAAAAACAAGACGGAATTCCGGCACTCGGCACAATGGCGCACAGTTGGGTGCAACTTTTTGACACAGAATATGAGGCGTTTGAAGCGTATGCAAAAACATATCCTGAAAATTGCCTTTTATTAGTAGATACCTATAATGTGTTAAAATCAGGTGTGCCGAATGCAATTAAGGTGTTTAAAAATGTACTTGCGCCGTTGGGGTGTCGTCCTAGGGGCATCCGCATTGATTCGGGTGATATCGCATATCTTTCAAAAAAAGCAAGAAAAATGCTTGACGATGCAGGCTTTCCGGACTGTAAAATTACCGCATCGAACTCACTGGATGAATATATCATAAGAGATACGCTCCTTCAAGGTGCAAAAATTGACTCTTTCGGTGTTGGCGAAAGACTGATTACGTCAAAATCTGAACCCGTATTCGGCGGCGTGTATAAGTTGGTGGCAGTGGAAAAAGAGGGGACGCTGATTCCTAAAATTAAAATCAGCGAAAACGTAGAAAAGATTACAAACCCCGGCTTTAAAGAGGTATATCGTTTGTTTTCAAAAGAGAGCGGAGAAGCGATTGCAGATGTCATTACGCTCTTTGGAGAATCCATCGACGATTCAAAACCCTATGAAATCTTTGACCCGAAACACACCTGGAAGCGAAAGATGGTTTCGGACTTTTATGCAAAGAAACTTACCACACAGATTTATGAAAAGGGAAAACTCATCTATAAGTGTCCTGATGTACACGAAATTCGGGCATATTGCCTAAATCAAATAGATCACTTGTGGGAAGAAGTAAAGCGGTTTGAGTTTCCGCACAAGTACTATGTTGACCTTTCAAAAGCGCTTTGGGATTTAAAACAGAACTTGTTAGAAGCGCATGCGGACTAGAATTTTGTTAAAATAGGAGAAAACAATGAGAAAAATTAAGGAAAACAGTTGGCTTAAACTACTTTTAATCGG
>JAZRET010000116.1:0-1174 GCA_045660945.1 Congzhengia sp. | reverse complement strand
TATTCCTGAATTTCTTTTTTCAAGGAATCGCTCTTTTCGGTGCCTTTTGTGAGTACGATGGTTGCTTTTACAATCTGACCGCGTACTTCATCGGGAACCGGTGTGATAGCGCACTCTAAAACGTACGGAAGTTCCATGATGACGCTTTCAATTTCAAAAGGTCCAATACGGTAGCCGCAAGACTTGATAACGTCATCGATTCTGCCAACATACCAAAAATAACCGTCTTCATCGCGCCAAGCAAGGTCGCCTGTGTGGTAAACATCGTCGAACCACGCTTTTTTGGTGTTTTCTTCGTCGCCGTAGTAACCAAGATAAAGACCGCACGGAGCACCGCCTTTTGTGCGGATAACCACTTCACCCGTTTCACCAACGCCGGCACTTTTGCCGTTATCCAGTAAGATATCCATGTCGTAGAGGGGAGAAGGTCTTCCCATCGAACCGGGCTTTGCAACCATACCGCGGAGTGTGCCGACGGAAAGTGTGGTTTCGGTCTGTCCGAATCCTTCCATCAAACGAAGACCGGTTGCTTTTTTCCACTGTTCGTATACTTCAGGGTTTAGTGCTTCGCCTGCTGTTGTGGTGTACTCAAGTGATGTCAGGTCATACTTTGACAAGTCTTCCTTGATAAAGAAACGATACATCGTCGGGGGAGCACAGAATGTTGTGATGCCATACTGTTTAAACATCGGCAGAATGTCATCTGCACTGAATTTGTCAAAGTCGTAAACGAAAATTGCGGCTTCGCAGAGCCACTGACCATAGAGTTTTCCCCAGAGGGCTTTTCCCCAACCGGTATCAGAGATGGTGAGGTGGATGCCGTCAGGATTTACATTATGCCAGTATTTTGCGGTAATGTAGTGACCGAGTGGATATTTGTGACTGTGAGTTGCGATTTTCGGATATCCCGTTGTGCCGGATGTAAAGAACATTAAAAGCGGGTCACTTCCGCAAGCGGAATCGCTTGTTCTTTCAAACACATCTGAGCATGCGGGCATCTCGGTGTTAAAATCGTGCCAGCCGTCACGCGTGCCGCCAACCATAACTTTTACGATTGGCTGATAGTTTTTCTCGGCAAGTTCTGCCTGATGCGCAACGTCGCCGTCACTTGTGCAAATGATTGCACTTACGCCTGCTGCTTTATAGCGGTAATCAAAATCATGTTCTACCAAAA
>JAZRET010000115.1:0-9118 GCA_045660945.1 Congzhengia sp. | reverse complement strand
ACAATGCTGCCTCTTTCATTTACCAAAAGTCCTTCTGTTGTGGACTGAATGAGGGGGTTTGATGTTGTACCGATGGACATAATCACGCAGTCAACATCTAAAATAAATTCAGAATTTTCTTTTCTTATCGGTCTTCTTCTGCCGGACGCATCGGGCTCTCCTAATTCCATTTCCTCACACTTCATACCGCCTACAAAACGGTTCTCATCCGGAAGAATTTCTATCGGATTTGTTAAGAGTTTAAAAATTACGCCCTCTTCTTTTGCGTGTTCTACTTCTTCACGTCTTGCAGGAAGTTCCGCTTCCGAGCGGCGATACACAATATACACTTCTTCTGCACCTAAACGAAGTGCGCTTCTTGCCGCATCCATCGCAACGTTTCCACCGCCGACAACCGCTACCTTTTTCGCGTGCATAATCGGAGTTTTGCTATCTTCTCTATAGGCTTTCATTAAGTTCACGCGAGTTAAAAATTCGTTTGCGGAATAAACGCCTTTTAAATTTTCGCCCGGGATGCCCATAAAGCGCGGAAGACCTGCGCCTGAGCCTACAAAAACGGCATCGAAACCGTCCTCTAACAGTTCATCAATAGAAATGGTTTTCCCAATAACTACGTTTGTTTCTATCGTTACACCAAGACTTTTTAGGGTGTCAATTTCTTTTTGTACGATGGTTTTGGGAAGACGAAATTCCGGAATACCATAAACCAAAACCCCTCCGGCTAAGTGAAGCGCTTCAAAAACTGTAACTTCGTATCCCATTTTTGCCAAATCCCCTGCACAAGCAAGGCCTGACGGACCGGATCCCACAACCGCCACCTTGTGGCCGTTGCGTTCGGGTTCTTTCGGTGCAACTTTTACATGTGCGTTATGATAATCCGCCGCAAAACGCTCGAGTCTTCCGATTGCTACCGGCTCACCTTTCACGCCGCGTACGCAGTACTTTTCGCACTGATTTTCCTGCGGACAAACTCTGCCGCAAACAGCAGGCAAAGAACTCGACTGTGCAATCACCTGATACGCGCCCTCAAAATCACCTTCTGCCATTTTTTCAATAAAGGCCGGAATATGCACCTTTACGGGACACCCCGAAACACAAGGCTTATGTTTACAGTTTAAGCATCTCTTTGCCTCGTCAATTGCCATTTCTTCTGTATATCCAAGCGCCACTTCGCCGAAGTTTTTACTTCTTTCTTCGGGTGCCTGCGTTGGCATCTCATTTTTCACGGGAGACATGTTTGCCATATTATTCCGCCTCCTTTTTCATCAAATTACACGCTTCATCATACGCGTGTCTTTCAAATTCTTTATACATGGACGAGCGCTCCATTGCCTCGTCAAAATCTACTAAATGACCATCAAACTCAGGGCCGTCCACGCACGCAAACTTCATTTCGCCGCCAACGGTGAGTCTGCAGCCGCCGCACATTCCCGTTCCGTCAATCATCACGGGATTCATGCTGACAACGGTGGGAATCTCATATTCCTTTGTAAGTTTTGACACAAACTTCATCATAATGAGCGGCCCGATTGCAATCACGCGGTCATATTTTTCACCCGCTTCAATGAGACCTTTCAGCGCATCCGTTACAAGGCCTTTTTCGCCAACACTTCCGTCATCAGACATTAAAAGGAGTTTATCGCTCGCCGCACGGAACTCGTCTTCTAAAATCACAAGGTCTTTGTTTCTAAAGCCCGCAATTGCATGCACTTCGCAACCGAGTTCGTGGAGTTTTTTTACAACCGGGTATGCAATCGCGCATCCCACTCCGCCGCCTACAACGGCAACTTTTTTTAAGCCTTCCGTTTCGGTTTTTCTCCCCAAAGGACCTACCAAATCCGAAAGGGAATCTCCCTCATTTAACTGATTCAAGCGATATGTACCCGCGCCGACAATCTGATAAATGATAGTGACTGTGCCTTTTTCACGGTCGAAATCTGCGATGGTTAAAGGAATTCTTTCACTATCGGAAAACGCTCTTAAAATCACAAACTGACCCGGTTCGGCCTTTTTTGCAATTCTGGGAGCCGAAATTTCCATCAGCGTTACCGTAGGATTCAAAATTTTTTTCTTTGTAATTTCAAACATTTTTCTCATTCCTGTCTTTAAACGTTCCTTTATTTATACGATATGAACTTTAATATTATATCACACGCGAAAACCCTTGTAAATATACGTTTTTGACATTTTTTAAGAAAAATGCCCAGATTTTAAGGTTTCGGACGATTTTTCAGGCGCATTTTTCGTATATTTTGAAAAAAAATTACACATAATGATAAAAATTTAAAAAAAGTGCTTGACAAATCAAAAAAAGTAGTGTAAAATACAACTTGCTGGTTTTCGGGAAGTGTGGCGGCATGGCTCAGCTGGCTAGAGCAATCGGTTCATACCCGATAGGTCGGTGGTTCAAGTCCACCTGCCGCTACCAATTTTTCTCAAAATCAAACGATATGGCCCGTTGGTCAAGCGGTTAAGACACCGCCCTTTCACGGCGGTAACACGAGTTCGATTCTCGTACGGGTCACCACTCACTCCAAGTCTTTCGGCTTGGAGTTTTTCATTATCATAAAAAATACCAACTTTCGACATACGGGGTGATTATCGTGATTCAGTTTGAAATCATATCGGGAGAAAAGAATCTTCAATCCTTTTTGTCGCCTTACAGACGCGTAGATTCTTTAATGCTCAAAACCGACTTTGAGGATATTCTGGCAAAACTCACAGAAGACGGAAGAGAAACGTGGTTTGCCGTTACGTATAAGGGAACGTTTTCCAATCTTTTAAACGAACTGTCCTACATCCGGATTGACCGCTATCAAAAGCACTTAATTCACGCCACCGTACCGGGAAAAAACTTATCTGAGCTCCAGAGAGTAACGGATGTTTTAGACCACAGTCCAAAGTTTGACAATTCCGACGCCATCTGGCAACTCGCTTCAAGCCCCGAACTTGCTTCCGATGAACTCGAACTTTTAATTGTTGTTCCGGAGTATGAATTCGGCTGGCAGTTTAGAAAAGTCATCGGAGAAACCCCCGACTTTTTAAAACATTGAGAAAAAATGAAAAGGCACCGCAAGCGGTGCCTTTTTTCTTTTGATGAAATTTAATTCTTAAAGCTATGAACCGGGGCAGGAATTCTTCCGCCGCGTGCGATAAAATCATCGCTTTTCTTATTATTTACCGGCATTACGGGGCCTGTTCCAAGTAAGCCTCCGAATTCTACCGTATCGCCGACTTTTTTACCGGGCGCAGGAATGATTCTTACTGCAGTAGTCTTTTGGTTAATCATACCGATTGCCGCTTCGTCCGCGATGATTGCAGAAAGCGTTGCGGCTGTTGTGTCACCGGGAACACAAATCATATCAAGACCGACACTGCATACGCAGGTCATGGCTTCTAATTTATCAAGTGTTAAGGTGCCTGCTTCTGCCGCCGCAATCATGCCGGCATCTTCACTGACCGGAATAAACGCACCGGAAAGGCCGCCTACAAAAGACGATGCCATAATGCCGCCTTTTTTTACAGCGTCATTTAAAAGCGCGAGTGCTGCGGTGGTACCATGTGTTCCGCACTGCTCGAGTCCCATTTCTTCTAAAATATATGCAACGCTATCGCCTACTGCGGGTGTAGGTGCCAAAGACAAATCGACAATGCCAAAGGGAACGCCGAGTCTTTTTGACGCTTCTCTTGCAACGAGCTGACCCATTCTTGTGATTTTAAACGCGGTTTTCTTAATGGTTTCGGCAACAACCTCGAAATCTTTGCCTTTTACCTTTTCTAAGGCACATTTTACAACCCCGGGACCGCTTACACCAACATTGATTACAGTTTCTGCTTCGCCGACACCATGATACGCTCCTGCCATAAAGGGATTATCTTCCACGCTGTTACAGAACACCACGAGTTTTGCACAGCCGAAGCCGTCTCTTTCTTTTGTGACTTCTGCAGTTTCCTTAATAATTTCACCCATCAGCGCCACTGCATCCATATTGATGCCGGCTTTTGTGGTGCCGACGTTGACACTTGAGCATACGCGTTCCGTTTTAGCGAGCGCTTCCGGAATTGCTTCTATCATGGCACGTTCACTTTTTGTCATGCCTTTATGCACAAGCGCAGAAAAACCGCCGATGAAATTGACGCCTGTCGTAATTGCCGCTTGATCGAGTGCTTTTGCAAATTTTACATAGTCTTCCGAGTTTTCGGACTGCAGCACCAAAGATGCCGGCGTTACAGAAATTCGCTTATTGATAATCGGAACACCGTAGCGCACAGAAATCTCTTCTGCAACTTTCACGAGGTCTTTTGCTTTCGTGGTGATTTTTTCATATACACGCGCGCAGACATCGTCTGCATTGCTGCCCGAACAACTCAAAAGGGAAATCCCCATCGTGACTGTTCTGATATCAAGATGCTCTTCTTCAATCATCTTGATGGTTTCTAAAATATCGCTTCTGTTCAGCATTTTTTCTCCTCCTTAAACTCTGTGCATGGAGGAAAACAGGTCTTCATGCTGCATATTGATGGTGAGGTTCATTTCTGTACCTAACTTTTTCAAATCATCGCTTAATTCTTTTGCGTGAACACCCGATTCTTTTGTGTCCACAAGCATAATCATGGTAAATAAATCCTGCATAATCGTCTGGGAAATATCCAAAACATTAATTTCTTTTTCTGCTAAATAACCCGTCACTTTTGCAATGATGCCCGTGCGGTCTTTTCCGACTACTGTAATAACTGCTCTCATAGATATTCTCCTTTTGTTTTTTCTTTCCATAATATCATACCATATCTCTATAAAAAAGTACAGTTAAAATTTTGATAAATTTCCTCTTTTAAATTTTTAAATTTTAGTGTATAATGGTAATGAGGATATTTTTTGATAAAGAAAGGATTTTGACAAAATGGCAAAGAGCGTAAAACTTTCTGCAATCATTCAGGAATATGATTTAGATCTTGTATATGTGCCGGATGGCTACGAAGATATCGAAATTACTGTTGCCGACGTGAACCGCCCGAGTTTACAGCTCGCGGGCTTTTTGGCGTACTTCGACCCCAACCGCATTCAGTTAATTGGACAGGTTGAGTATTCTTATTTAGAATCGCTTTCCTCTTTAGAGCGCGAAAAAGCTCTCGAGAATTTATTTGGAGAACCCATTCCTGCAGTAATCGTAACCCGCGGATTAGAGCCGTTCCCTGAAATGGTGGAAAGCGCGAAAAAGCACAACGTTCCCCTGATGCGAACAGACTGGAGTACCTCGCGTTTTGTTTCCGCAATCATTCTTTACTTAAATGTTGCGCTCGCGCCAATGGTGCAGATGCACGGCGTTTTGGTTGAAGTTTACGGCGAAGGCATTCTGCTTTTAGGTGAAAGCGGCGTTGGTAAATCAGAAGCCGCGATGGAGCTTGTAAAACGCGGTCACCGTTTAGTCGCAGACGACGCGGTGGAAGTAAAGAGAGTTTCTAATAAATCCTTGGTTGGCAGCGCACCGGAGATTATCCGTCATTTTATCGAACTGCGCGGCATAGGTATTATCGACGTAAAACGTATTTTCGGTATGGGTTCTGTAAAAGACACCGAAAACATCGACTTAGTGATTAACCTTGAAAACTGGCAGGACGGAAAAACTTACGACCGTTTGGGAATCGACAACGAAGTGACCGACATCTTAGGTCTTAAGATCCCGTCTTTGACCATCCCGATTAAACCCGGCAGAAACCTTGCCATTATCATCGAAGTTGCCGCAATGAATCAGCGCCAACGTAAGATGGGCTATAATGCAGCAAAAGAATTAAATGAGAGATTATTAGAACAGATGGATTTATAAAGCAGAAAGGATTTTCTCGTTATGCAGAATTTTTTAGAAAAGGCGCGTGCCCTCTTGGGAGAACAGTTACATAAAGATTTCCCGATGAATCAGTGCACCACCTTTAAAATCGGCGGACCGGCAGATTTTTTCTGTGAACCGCAAAATAAAGAAGAACTTGTTTCTCTTTTTCGTTCGTGCAAAGAACACAGCGTTCCTTTCACCATCATCGGCGCGGGCTCAAACTTACTCGTTTCAGATAGCGGCATCGAAGGCGTTGTGTGCCGCCTTGCGGGAGATTTTGACTCGGTTTCTATCTCAGGCACAACCGTTTCTGCAGGTGCGGCGATCTCTTTGGCAAAACTTTCTAAAGCAGCACAAAGAGAAGGGCTTTCCGGCTTGGAGTTTGCGTCCGGTATTCCGGGGTCTCTTGGTGGCGCGGTTTATATGAACGCAGGCGCTTACGACGGCGAAATGAAAGATGTCGTTATTGAGACGGAATATATGAATGAAAACGGCGAAATCTGTACCGTTTCGGGAGACGCTCACGAATTTTCCTACCGCCACAGTGTATTTTCCGGAAAAAACAATGTGATTCTTTCCGTAAAAATGGAACTTGCTCCAAAAGATAAAGATGAAATCTTTGAAAAGATGCGCGACTTAAACGCACGAAGAAAAGAAAAACAGCCGCTTGATAAACCGAGCGCAGGAAGTACCTTTAAACGTCCCGAAGGCTATTTTGCCGCAAAACTCATTGAGGACGCAGGATTAAAAGGCTTTTCCGTCGGCGATGCGTGTGTTTCCGAAAAGCACGCAGGGTTTGTTGTAAATAACGGGAGCGCAACTTGCAAAGATGTTTGCGATTTAATGGCGGCAGTACAAAGAGAAGTAAAAGAAAAATTCGGCGTAACGCTTGAGCCGGAAGTAAAGAAAATCGGAAGATGAGTTTTTGGGGCAGATTTGAAACAAAATTCTGCCCCGAAATATACCATATCTTGTCCCGTTTGTTAAAAGTACCACAATCGCTTGAATTCCGCAAAAAATCTACATTTTTTCAAAAAAACTGTTGACTTTTCCTTGACTTTATGGTATATTATAAAGTACTTATGGAAGTGGGTTCTTTTTTTTTGCGCAAAAAAATTTGTAACCCGCCCTTTGAAAAACGATAAATTTATGCTAGGAGGCGTGAATATGAGAACAAAAATTACGCTCGCATGCACAGAGTGCAAACAGAGAAACTACGACACAATGAAAGAAAAGAAAAACACACCCGACAGACTGGAGCTTAACAAATATTGCAGATTCTGCAAAAAGCACACGCTCCACAAAGAAACAAAATAAGTTTTAAATTTTTAAGGATGTGAATGTTATGGCAGAGGCTACACAGAAAGCAAAAAAGAAACCCGGTAAGGTTTCCACATATTTCCGTGAATTAAAATCGGAATTTAAAAGAATTTCCTGGCCCAGCTTCAAACAGGTAAGAAATAACACCGGCGTCGTTTTGGCGTTTATCATTATCCTGGCTGTTATCATCGCGCTGTTTGACTTTGGCTTTAGCTCTCTCTGGTCTTTGATTAGCAGTAAATAAGCTGTTTCACTATGATGAGAAAAGGAGGGCAATAAGAGGCGCGTTGCTTCTTAACGGATACTATGGCTGAAAACGCAAAGTGGTATGTCATTCATACCTTTTCCGGATATGAAAAGAAAGTTCAGACTGATTTGGAAAAAACCATAGAAAACCGTGGTCTGCAGGATCAGATTTTAGAAGTGCAGGTTCCCATGGAAGAAGTGGTTGAGCAGAAGGGAACAGAACAGAAAATTGTTCAGCGCAAACTCCTGCCCGGCTACGTTATGGTGAAAATGATTATGTCGGACGACAGTTGGTACATCATTCGTAACACACGCGGCGTTACCGGTTTTGTCGGCCCCGGCTCAAAACCTGTTCCTTTAACCGAGGAAGAGGTTCATGCAATGGGTATTGAACGTCGCGTGATCGAAGTAAACTTCGACGTCGGCGCTTCCGTTCGCGTAACAGATGGCGCTTTTTCCGATTTTGTTGGTGTGGTTGATGAAATCAACACCGAAAAACAGACCGTTCGCGTTATCGTTTCTATGTTCGGTCGTGAAACACCCGTTGAACTCGATTTCTCGCAAATCGAAGTGTTAAACTAATGTTTGTATAAACGCCTTCGGGCTTTATATTGCTGTGCCGTAAAGTGCGGTGCGGCTTGCGGATTTTTCCGCTGCGCGGCTTGCCGCGTGTGGGAGGACGGGAAGGTCCCGTTCGCCATTACCACATTTGTATAAGAGGAGGTGCACAAGATGGCACAGAAAATTTCCGGTTACATCAAATTGCAGATTCCGGCAGGTAAGGCTACTCCGGCTCCCCCGGTTGGTCCTGCTCTGGGTCAGCACGGTGTAAACATTGTTCAGTTCACCAAGGAGTTTAACGAAAGAACAGCAAAGGATGCAGGTTTAATTATCCCTGTTGTTATCACAGTTTATGCTGACAGATCCTTTACATTCATTACAAAAACTCCCCCTGCGGCTGTACTGTTAAAGAAAGCCGCTAAAATCGAAAAGGCTTCCGGTACACCCAACAAAACAAAGGTTGCTACAGTTAGCAAAGACGCTGTAAAACAGATTGCTGAGCAGAAAATGCCCGACTTAAACGCTGCTTCTTTAGAAGCTGCTATGAGCATGATTGCTGGTACAGCAAGAAGTATGGGTATCGTTGTCGAAGACTAATTCGATTGTTAAAACGTGGGAGAGCCAAAGGGCTTGTTTGACCACAGAAGGAGGAAAACAGAATGTTTAGAGGTAAAAATTATAAAGAAAGCGCAAAGCTGATCGAAAGATCCAAGCTCTACGAATCTGATGAAGCATTAGACCTCGTAGTAAAAGCGTCCAAAGCGAAATTCGACGAAACTGTTGAAGTTCACGTTCGTTTGGGTGTTGACTCCAGACACGCTGACCAGCAGGTTCGTGGCGCAATCGTTCTTCCCCACGGCACAGGTAAAGTTGCTCGTGTATTAGTATTCGCAAAAGGCGAAAAAGCTGATGAAGCACAGGCAGCAGGTGCAGATTTCGTAGGTGCAGAAGAACTTATCCCGAAAATCCAGAACGAAAACTGGTTTGAGTATGACGTTGTTGTTGCTACACCTGATATGATGGGTGTTGTTGGTCGTTTAGGTAAAGTATTAGCTCCTAAGGGTTTAATGCCCAGCCCGAAAGCCGGCACAGTAACAATGGACGTTACAAAAGCTGTTAATGAAATCAAATCCGGTAAAGTGGAATACCGTTTGGACAAAACA
>JAZRET010000114.1:0-1573 GCA_045660945.1 Congzhengia sp. | reverse complement strand
GAAGTGCACGGCATGAGTCAGCGCGGAGGAAGTGTCGTAACGTATGTTCGTTACGGCGAAAAAATCGCATCTCCCATCATTGAAGCAGGCGGTGCAGATATTATTTTAGCATTTGAGCAGCTTGAAGCTTACAGATACCTTTCTTACTTAAAAGAAGGCGGGACCTATATTGTAAATACACAGAAAACTGATCCGATGCCCGTGATTTGCGGAACGGCTGAATATCCGGAAAAGATTTTAGAAAAAATCGAAGAACTGGGCATTAACGTAATCAGTTGTGATGCTTTGGCGCTCGCAAAAGAAGCAGGGAACTTAAAAGCAACAAATGTTGCTTTAATTGGTCTTTTGGCAAAGCACTCCACCATCGAAAAGGAACATTGGATTGATGCGCTCAATAAAACCGTTCCGCCGAAGTTCTTAGAGGCGAATTTAAAGGCATTTGAACTTGGCTATAACCAGTAAAAAAGGATTGAATTTCGTGGAAATTGCAAAGATTTTAAAAGAGGAATACGGCATTACAGACAAAGCATTTTCTTTAGGTCAGCGTGCTGAAAATGAGGTACGCGCCGTATTTCAGAAAATAGATGAAACGGCAGAATATAATCAAATAAAAGTGTTAAATGTGTTTTCCAAACACCGCGTATCTGAGGCGCATTTGGGGTATTCCACGGGCTACGGATATGACGATTTGGGAAGAGACACATTAGAGGCTATCTACGCAGATGTATTTGGAACAGAAAAAGCGCTTGTGCGCCATTCCATTGTTTCCGGAACGCACGCGCTTTGCTCTTGTCTTTTCGGAATGCTTCGTCCGGGGGACACATTAGTGAGTGCAACCGGCGCGCCGTATGATACGTTAGAAGAAATCATTGGAAAGCGCGGAACGAGCGACAGCAGTTTAAAAGCGTGGGGAATTGATTATAAGGAAGTAGATTTAAAAGAAGACGGCTCTATTGATTTAGATGCTTTAGAATGTGTTTTATCCGATAAAAGCGTGCGCGTGGTAGAACTTCAGCGCTCAAAAGGATATGCGTGGAGAAAGTCCTATACGCTTTCTGATATGGAACCTGCTATCGCGCTCATTAAGAAAAAACGTCCTGATGTTATTGTAATGGTCGATAACTGCTATGGCGAATTTGTAGAAAAAGAGGAACCGACCGAGATAGGTGCAGACATTATTGCGGGATCTTTAATTAAAAACCCCGGCGGTGGCCTCGCTTTAACCGGAGGATATTTAGCCGGAAGAAGCGACCTCGTTGAAAAAATCAGTTACCGTTTGACGTCTCCTGGAATCGGCAGTGAAGTTGGTGCATCGCTTGGTATGAACCGCCATATGTATCAAGGATTTTTTATGGCGCCACACACGGTAGCGCAAGCGCTAAAAACTGCAGTTCTCGCGTCAAAAGTGTTTGAACTTTTGGGATTTGATGTTTCGCCGAAAGCGGGAGACATTCGCGGTGACATCATTCAGTCCGTGAAATTTGATAACCCGGATTATCTTTGCGCATTTTGTCGCGGCATTCAAAGAGGCGCTCCGATTGATTCTTTCGTAACGCCGGAACCGTGGGATATG
>JAZRET010000113.1:0-7640 GCA_045660945.1 Congzhengia sp. | reverse complement strand
TGCACTCAAGACTTCTTGAACGTGCGGCATGTGTAGCACCGGAATTTGGCGGCGGCTCTATTACCGCACTTCCGATTATCGAAACCCAGGCGGGTGTCGTTTCGGCATATATCCCGACAAACGTTATTTCCATTACCGACGGTCAGATTTTCCTGGAAACAGAACTCTTCCACGCCGGTGTTATGCCTGCCATCAACCCCGGTATTTCCGTAAGCCGTGTTGGTGGTTCGGCGCAGCTTAAAGCCATGAAAAAAGTTTCGGGTGAATTGAAGCTTTTATATTCACAGTATCGCGAACTTCAGGCGTTTGCGCAGTTCGGAAGTGACCTGGATGCAGATACCAAAGCGCGACTCGCGCTTGGCGAACGAATTGTTGAAGTGTTAAAGCAGGATAGAAACGCGCCTGTTCGCGTAGGATGTCAGGTTGCAATTGTTTATGCAGTCATTAACGGATATTTAAACGACGTAGCCGTAAATAAAGTAAAGGAATACGAAAAAGACCTTTATGAACTTTTGGAAAATAAATATGCGGACTTTTTAACCCGTGTAGAAGAAGGCTCATGGGATGAGGAAGATATCGAGATGCTCAAAAAAGCACTTCTTGAGATGAAGAGGTGAGAAAATGGGTGCAGATATCAAAAAATTAAGAACGCGCATCAAAAGCGTGAATTCTACACTCCATTTAACCAAAGCAATGGGACTTGTGGCATCTTCTAAAATCCGCCGCGCAAATGATGCGATGATGAAGGGCAAAGAATATGAAGAAGCCGTAAAAGATGCCGTGAAGGCACTCTCTGCAAGCCGTGAAGTAGAGAGAAGTCCCTATATGCAAAAAAGAGAATCGGAGAAAATGCATATTGTGTGTTTTGCCGGTGACCGAGGTCTTGCCGGCGGTTATAACGCCAATATTTTCCGTTTGATGAAAGAATTTCCTGATGCAAAAGTTACACCGATTGGAAAATGTGCGTGTGATAAGTTCGGCGAAGGATTTCGTTCGATTGAACATTTTTCCTATCTTGATGCAAAAAAACTTTCAGATAGCCTTTGCGAAAAATTTCGTGCAGGCGAATTTGATAAACTCGGAATTGTTTCCACAAACTACATTTCCATGATGTCGCAGGAAGCAAAAATTGACTGGGTGCTTCCTTTAGAGCGCGCGGATGAAACGCAGAAAGGCGCTATGGTCTTTGAACCGGATGAACTCACGGTTTTAAACGCACTGATACCGGAATACGTTGCAGGAATTTTCATGTCGGCAGCAAAGGAAAGCTTTGCATCCGAAGTTGCGGCGCGCCGCGTTGCGATGGATGCTGCAGGCAAAAACGCGCAGGAAATGTTAGATGATTTAGGACTTAAATATAACCGCGCAAGACAAGGCGCGATTACGCAGGAAATTACCGAAATTGTAGCCGGAAGCGGCTTATAAGGAGGATGAAACAGATGCAAGAAACGGCAAAAGGGAGCGTTTTGCAGGTCATGGGACCTGTTGTTGACGTTTGCTTTGAAGAGGGATCTTTACCGTCTATTTATAATGCACTCACCATGCAAAATGGCGAAAAAACACTCACGGTCGAAGTAGCACAGCACATTGGTGACAACACCGTGCGTTGTATTGCGATGTCTTCTACCGATGGTTTAAAACGCGGTACACCCGTTCAAGATACGGGAGAAACCATTACCGTTCCGGTCGGTCGTAAGACACTTGGCAGAATATTTAATGTTTTAGGCGACACGGTAGACAATCAGCCGTTTGAAGAGGCGACAGAGCGTTGGAACATTCACCGCGCGGCGCCTTCTTATAGTGAACTTTCCACATCAACGGAAATTTTAGAAACCGGTATTAAAGTTATTGACCTTATCTGCCCTTATTCCAAGGGTGGTAAAATCGGTCTTTTCGGTGGTGCGGGTGTTGGTAAAACCGTCCTCATTATGGAGTTAATCAATAATGTCGCAAAGCGCCACGGCGGACTTTCTGTTTTTACCGGCGTTGGAGAGCGTACCCGTGAGGGAAATGACTTATATAACGAAATGAAAGAATCGGGCGTTTTAAGCAATACCACACTTGTGTATGGTCAGATGAATGAGCCGCCCGGCGCAAGAATGCGTGTGGGCTTATCCGGTCTTACCATGGCGGAATACTTCCGTGATGAAGAAGGTCAGGACGTGCTTTTGTTTATCGACAACATCTTCCGCTTTACGCAGGCGGGTAGTGAAGTGTCAGCACTCCTCGGCCGTATGCCTTCTGCCGTTGGTTATCAGCCGACCTTAGCAACCGAAATGGGCGATTTGCAGGAGCGAATCACATCTACAAAAAAAGGTTCTATCACATCGATTCAGGCGGTTTATGTGCCTGCCGATGACTTAACGGACCCCGCGCCGGCAACGACATTTGCGCACCTCGATGCAACAACGGTACTTTCCCGTAGTATTGCATCTCAGGGCATTTATCCGGCGGTAGACCCATTAGAATCTACAAGCCGTATTCTTTCACCTGAAATTTTGGGAGAAGAGCATTACACGGTTGCCCGCGAAGTGCAGAGAATTCTGCAGCGCTATCAGGAACTGATGGATATTATCGCGATTATGGGTATGGATGAACTTTCCGATGAAGATAAACTTTTGGTACAAAGAGCAAGAAAAATTCAGCGCTTTCTATCTCAGCCGTTTGACGTATCTGAAAAGTTTACAGGTATCCCCGGAACGTATGTTCCTTTATCTGAAACCATCCGCGGTTTTAAAGAAATTATTGAAGGCAAACACGATGACCTTCCCGAATCGGCATTCCTTTTTGTCGGCACCATTGATGAGGCAGTCGAAAAAGGAAAGAAGGTGTCGTAATGAAGACCTTTCCTTTGATCATTTCGTCGCCTGAGGGAGATCTCTTTCGCGGCGACGCAGTGAATTTAAGTCTTCGCGGAGTAGAAGGGGATTTGGCAATTTTAGCAGGACATATTCCGTTTATCACCTCTGTTGTTCCTTGTGATTGCACCATTGAACTTTCAAGTGGAGAAATCAAAAAAGGGCATACGGAAGGCGGCGTGCTCACGGTATCAAAAGATACGGTAACGCTTCTTTCGGGCTCGTTTACCTTTCAAGAATAGTTTGTAGAAGAGACAGTTTTTTTGTAAAAATTGTCTCTTTATTCATAAAATACGAGGTACGACATGAACTTTTTAACGATTATCATTTTATTTTTTGCCGTTTTGGGCGCGCTGGACAGAATTTGTGGCAACCGATTCGGATTAGGAAAAGAATTTGAAAAAGGATTTCATCTTTTGGGAACATTGGCACTTTCTATGATTGGTATGATTGTGATTGCACCACTCATTGCAGAATGGCTCACCCCGGTTTCAAATTTTTTCAAAAATGTACTTCATCTTGACCCGTCTTTACTTCCGGCATCTCTTTTTGCAAACGATATGGGAGGAGCACCACTTGCAACCGAAATGGCGCAGAATGATATGCTCGGCAGATTCAACGGGCTTGTGGTTGCTTCTATGATGGGGTGCACCATCTCGTTCACCATTCCCTTTGCATTGGGAACGGTAGGAAAAGAGCAGCACAGAGAACTGTTACTAGGGCTTTTGTGCGGTATCGTAACCATTCCGTTTGGGTGCTTTGTATCAGGACTTCTTTTGCATATTCCGCTTGGAACACTTTTGAAAGATTTAATTCCGCTGATTTTATTTGCGGCGATTGTTGCGGTAGGACTTATACTTATTCCGGATGTATGCGTTAAAATTTTTAAAGCCTTTGGCGTTTTGATTACAGCTGTAATCTCGGCAGGGCTTGTTTTCGGAATGATAAATCTTCTCGCGGGAAAAGAAATTATCCGGGGCGTTACACCCATTGAGGAGGGCGGTTTTATTTGTTTAAATTGCGCCATTGTGCTTTCGGGAATGCTTCCTTTTATCTTTGTACTTTCAAAAGTTTTGGCAAAACCGCTACGCGCAGTTGGCAACAAAATGGGAATTGATGAAGCGTCTGTACTTGGGATGTTCTCATCGCTTGTGATGAGTGCAACGACGTTTGAAAATATGAAAATCATGGAGAAAAAAGGCGTGATGTTAAACGGCGCCTTTGCGGTTTCCGGGGCGTTCGCGTTGGGAGACCACCTTGCATTTACTATGGCGTTTGATGGCGCATATATTTTGCCGGTGGTAGTTGGAAAACTCATTTCTGGATTTTTAGGCGTTCTTTTTGCCTATATCCTTTTTTCGCGCAGAGATAAAAAAGAAACAATAAAAGGATAGGGAGCATGCTATGTTTGAAAACATCTTGACAGTCGGAACGTATGTGTTTATTCTGTTCGTTCTGATTTTTGTCGGTTACATATCGAATAAAACAAAATTACTAACCAAAGATGCCGTAAAGGCGATGGCGGATTTGGTTTTATACACCGTATCGCCCTGTGTTATTATCAATTCTTATCAAAGAGAATTCGATCCGGCAATGTTAAAAGGGCTACTCATCACCCTTCTTGCAGCATTTTTATCCTTTGCCGCAAACATCTTAGTAGCGCATCTTTTGGTACGTGATAAAGATGAACGCCGAGAAAAAGCGATGCGCTTCGGTGCGGTTTTTTCAAACTGCGGATATATGTCGCTTCCGCTACAGCAGGCGATGTTGGGAGAGGAAGGATTGTTTTATGGCGTAACGTATGTTGCAGTGTTCCAGTTGATGTTCTGGACTTACGGCGTTTTACTCATGAGTGGAAGTTTCAAACAGATTTCTATGAAAAAAATCATCATAAACCCCGGTGTTATCGGAACGGTTTTAGGACTGATACTCTTTGTTTTCTCTATCAAACTTCCGTTTGTTGTGAGCGAACCGATTAAATATATGTCCTATTTAAACACGCCGCTTCCAATGATTATCGTGGGCTTCCATTTGGCGGATGCGAACCTTCGCCTGCGTGAACAGTCGGCATATGTCGCAATTTTGATACGTCTTTTCGTGTCACCGCTACTTATGCTTTTAGGTCTTTATGCGTGCGGTATTACGGGTGTGATTTTGGTTTCGTGTGTTATCTCAACATCAGCACCCTTTGCAGCGGCAACACCGATGCTTGCCGAAAAATTCGGCGCAGATACGGAGCTTTCCGCAACTACCGTTTCGCTGACAACGCTTGTATCGATCATTACCATGCCGATAATCGTCGGTCTTGCAGCAATGCTTTAAAGAAAAAGGAGCAACAGATATGAAAATTGTTTTACTCACGGCTTTAGGTGTCGGCGGGGCAACCGTCATCGGCGCAGTCATTGGATTTTTCTTTAAAAAACTTTCTCACAAATATAGCGATATGATTTTGTCCTTTGCGGCAGGTATTATGCTTTGCGCAGCAGTTTTAGGACTCATTGCGCCGTCTTTGGAATATGAAAGCATAAATCCTGTTTTGATTACGGTGGCAGGTATTTTTGCCGGTGCGGCACTACTGCACTTAATTGACAAACTTGTTCCGCATCTTCATAGAATCTCGGGAGGAAATATTGAAACGCGCGGCGAAAACAAAAGACTCGACAAGGTGCTTTTGTTTGTAATGGCAATCGGTATTCATAATTTACCTGAAGGAATTGCGGCAGGTGTTGGATTCGGAACGGGAAACACGGCCGAAGCCATCACCATTGCGCTCGGTATCGCACTTCAGAACATCCCCGAAGGTATGGTTATTATCGCGCCGATGCTCGCCAGTGGAATGAGCAAAGGGAAAACATTCCTTATTGCAGCGCTCACAGGTGTTGTTGAAGTAGTCGGCACATTTTTAGGGTATTATGCCGTAAATCTTTCTACAACGATTCTGCCGTTTGCTCTTGCGTTTGCCGGCGGAACAATGGTTTATGTCATCAGTGACGAAATGATTCCCGAAACGCATCACGAGGGAAATAGCGGTGTGACATATGCACTTTTGTTGGGCTTTTGTCTGATGCTTGCGATGGACTTTTTCCTGGCCTAGAAAAGACAGGTTATATAAACGGAGGAAACAAAAATGGAAGACATCTTAAAGGGTTTTCAGCCTTGCTGGACACGGTTTAAAAAGAGATTTGAGCATAAACTCTACGAAAAGGCAGAAGCACGAAAACTAAATCATAAAAAGGTAAGTGCAATCTTAAAAAAAGAGCAGGCGATTTGGGAAAACGAAGAACATCCGTGCGGAAAGTGGCTCACCTCCCTTTCTGAAACCGATAGAGAAAAAGGAGCGCAGGCGGCGAAAATCTTAACTGAAAATCTGTCTGTGGCGGCAGTGGAGCAGAAAAAAGACTTTCCGTTAGCAGTGCAGATTTTGGTGCCGATTCTTGGCGCGGTTGTTGGGTTTTTTCTAGCAAAAGCGCTGGGCGCAGGCATACTTATCCGCATTGCATCAATTCTTTCGCTTCTCATCGTACTTGCAGCTTTGATGAAAAACATTGGTGAAATTGTGCGCGAAAAAAATACCGATACTTATATTTCAAATTATTTGGAACAGTTAGAAACGTATAAAGATTTTGTAATAGAAATATTAAAAAAAGAAGAGTCGATGTAATCGACTCTTCTTTTTTTAGAATGTATCATAAAAAACATTGTCTTCCATTGGACGAAATGCATCGTGCATCGGTCCGGGCTCTGCATCCGGTGCAGGGTATCCCATCGGGAGCAGTGCTACGGGAACGTAGTTTTCCGGGAGTTTAAACACTTTACGCATTTTGTCCGGATTAAAGTGCATTACCCAGGTCACGCCAACACCGAGGGAGTGTGCAGAAAGCATGATGTGAGTTGCCACGATGCAGGCATCTAGCAGCCCGCTTTTTTCACCGTCATAGGGTCTGGTCCAACACTCATTTTTATCGTAGCAAACAAGCATTGCGGTGGGGGCGCCGAAATGGCTACGGGTACATTCGTGCAGTTTTTCGATGCTTTCTTTTGTATTCATCACTAAAATTTTCTGCGGCTGAAAGTTACAACCCGTCGGCGCGATGTGTGCTATTTTCAGCATTTCATCAATATCGTCCTTTAAAACCGGATCGGGAAGAAACTTTCTCACAGAAAAACGGGATTTTGCAAACTGATAAAATTCAAACGACATAAGACGAACTCCTTGTTTCATGTTTTATTCTGCGTCTCCACTAAAGAAGCCGTATGCGGCACTTACATTTTCAATTCCGTACATCCCTAATTTTTCCGGAACGCCGGCATAGAACGAACCGTTCCAGAAGAGGAATTCTTCTGATAAGCCTTTTGTGAGCGCGTCCGGCGTATAGAAAATAAAGTCTCTTCCTTCGTCTAAACCGTAGGGAATGGCTGCAACGTATAAAACGCCGTCTTCAATCCATTCTTTTCCTTCGATATCTTTTGTGTAAATTTCAAGGAGTTCCATAGAATAGGTGTAATCATTTATCTTTTTGATGTTACCAAATCTACCGCTGAATTCACAAACATAGCAAGTACCGTTGGGATAAGAAGCGCCGATTTCGCCACCGTTTCTATCATGGAAGTCTCCGGTAAACGCGCCGTTTTCATTTACACTCAAAACGGTTGCCCAAGCACCAACGCCGCTTGAAAAATAGAACTCTTTATTTCCGTCAAATGGGAGCTTTCCGAAAGCGGCGGATTCAGGTTGGTTTTTGTTTGTTACGGCATCTGGAACAAAAGGGGGGGCCAGTGAAA
>JAZRET010000112.1:0-26406 GCA_045660945.1 Congzhengia sp. | reverse complement strand
GTGGATTCTGTGGTGCAAAACGTATTTACAAACCAAAGCGGCGAAACGCCTGAAATCCGTCTTCCTGCACCAAAAAAAGAAGACGCGCAAAGTCCCTCAAGCGATCTTCCTTTTACCGATTACGATATCGAGATCACTACTCCGCTCTACTACACCGCTATCATCCGCGACGTGCAGGTGTTTGGCGACGAAAAAACGATTCAAATCGTAGACCTCATTCCACTTCCGGAACTTGTAAACGAAACAAACATCACAAGAACTACCACCATTCCAAGACAGAATTTATAAGGAGGTTTTTATATGGCAGAACCGGTTATTCCGGAAACGATTACCGTACATTTGGGCGCGCCTGCTTCTAATGCACCAAATGTTACAGTCCCATTTATTGACTACATTAAAAACGTAGCGTCTTCAGAAATTTATCCCACCTGGCCTGAAAGTGCCCTAAGAGCCAACATTTACGCGCAGATTTCTTTTGCTTTAAACAAAATCTACACAGAATTTTATAGAAGTCGCGGCTACAATTTTGACATCACCAACACCACGCAATACGACCAGGCATTCGTACCCGGCAGAACTATTTTTTCTGACATCAACCGCATTGTTGACGATATTTTTGATTCTTACTTAAGACGCCAGGGCTTTTTAGAGCCGCTTGCCGCCCGTTTTTGTAACGGTACCACTGTCACCTGTGAAGGGTTATCTCAATGGGGCACGGTTAGCTTGGCAAACCAAGGGCAATTACCTTTTGAAATCATTCAATACTATTATGGAGATGATGTAAATATCGAAAACAATGTCCCCGTGGAATCTACCGCGCCGTCTTATCCGGGAAGACCAATCGAGCGTGGAGATACCGGCCCGAACGTGAGAAGAATCCAAAATACGCTAAACGGGATTTCCAAAAACTATCCCGCCATCCCGAAGACTACGCCGGACGGGATTTTCGGCGAAGGCACGGAAAACGCGGTAAAAGCATTTCAGCGCATCTTTAATTTAACGCCTGATGGCATTGTGGGAAGATCCACGTGGTACCGCTTAATTCAGATTTTCGTCGGCATCAACAGATTAAACGAACTCAATAGCGTCGGTGATGCGTTATTTGCCTTATCTTTAGAGTATCCCGACGCCATCACAGAGGGCGATACGGGAGAAAAAGTTGCGATTATGCAACTTATGCTGAACATCTTGTCAGAGTACTATGACGAAATCCCGCCCGTTCCGCAAAGCGGCTCTTTTGAACAGCAAACCTTAGTTGGCTTAAAAGCGTTTCAACGCGTCTTCGGACTTCCCGAAAACGGCATTGGCGATGCCATCACCTGGGAAACAATGTATAACGCCGTAAAGGGTATTTATATCGCGCAGGAAAAGATTCAGCCTGCACCGCCTCTTCGCGTGCTTCCCTTCCCCGGATCGAACCTTTCTGTTGGCGCAAGGGGTGACGACGTACGCGCACTTCAGGAATACATCAATGAAATTTCACTTGTATATCCTGAGATAACGCCCGTTACACCTACGGGAAATTTCGGTGCAAACACGCGTGCAGCAGTACTTGCAATTCAAAGAGAGTTTAATCTCCCCGAAACAGGCGTTGTTGACCGCAACACCTGGAACGCTATTACGAATGCATTTATCCAGGTGCGTGAAGGTGCTCTTCCCGCGTTCGGTCAGTATCAGGGCTTCCCAATAAAAGAAGGGCAAATTGATTCTGTGCGCGGCATTGAAACAGATACAAAAAGCTTAACCGGACGCCCTGTATATTCGCTTCAATATATGCTCCGCCAAATCAATCAGGAAAAAGACCTGCCCGGCATTCCGGACGGCATTTTCGGCACGCAAACCACCGACCGTGTGAAAGATTTTCAGCGCGAAAACGCACTTTCTCCCACCGGCGAAGTGGATAACGAAACATTTGATGCTATTAAAGGAAGATATGACGAAAGAACATAAAAAAGGATTGTTTTTTTATTTCCTCTGTGATACAATGAGTGCATAAGAAAACTTGTAAAAAGGAGAACGTACATTATGAAAAAAATAATATCTGTAAGTTTGGCGCTTGCACTTTGTCTCATGCTCTTTTCCGCCTGCGGCAAAAATACGGACACTCCGAGTGCGGAAAAACCGCTGATTTCTCCCCGTCCTAACACCATTGATTTAGAAAACATTACCGACGGAACAATTCACATTTCCCTAGAAAAAAAAGCCGTTTCTGTCGATGACAGCGGATACAAGCAAATGACCATGACAGTTTACGCAAGTGACCTTTATAATGTAGAGGACATCTCCAAAATGAAAGTAGGAGATACGATTGTACGTCTCGGAAAAAAAGTAGAAGTAAAAGAACTCGAACGCCTTGATTCAGGTCTCATTCACATAAACGGAGGCGAAGAAAACGGCGGATTTGACCTTTTCACAAATGCCAGCAACGTGTATTTTGAAATTGGAATGAATGACGCAAGAGCTTACTACGAATTAGGGACAGCAACACTTCCGTTTGATGAATACTTTACCTATCAGGATGCATCAGACCCCGCCGGCGAAATCAAAATATACAACGCTGAGGATTTATTAAAAGACGATGCAGTTTTCAAATCTGATTTTAACCCCAACAACACAACCGCTATCATTCAAAACGGAAAAATCGTCGAGATGACAAAAAGTTATACGCCGTGAGATAAAAAAAGCGCCCTTGGTTTAAGGACGCTTTCTTTTTTTGTTTTATTTCTGACACTGAACCGCATTTAATGCTTCGCCAAACCGCTGGAAATGGTTAATTTCGCGCTGACGGAGATAAGAAATGACGCGGTTTACATCCGGGTCATCGGATACACGCAAGATATTATCATACGTGGTTCTTGCTTTTTGTTCTGCGGCAAGGTCTTCCATTAAGTCTGTAATGGGATCGCCTTTTACTGCAAAACTCATCGCATTAAAAGGCTGACCTGCAGCAGATGTCGGCCACACGCCCTTGCCATGGTCGATAAAATACGTTGCAAAGGGGCTTGCTTCGATTTCGGCACAAGTCGCATTTTTGGTGAGCTGATGCACCAAACTTCCCACGATTTCAAGGTGGGCCATTTCTTCCGTGCCAATGTCTGTAAGAAGCGCCTTCACTTTATCATCTTTCATAGAGAAACGCTGCGAAAGATAGCGCATAGATGCTCCCATTTCGCCGTCAGGGCCGCCATACTGGCTGATAATAAAATTTGCAAGTTTTGTGTTGGTGTTTCTCACTTTAACGGGAAACTGTAATTTCTTTTCATATTGCCACATATACTCTACTCCTCCCTACATTTCCCACGGCCACGGCGCACAGATCCAATCCCACGATGTTTTGGACACGTTGTCGTCGGGGGAAAGAGGGCCGTAGTTTTCGTTGTAGCATGTTTTTAATTCCTTAGACTTTTCTGCATACTCGTGATAAAGCGCAAGCGCACGCTTGCAATCCGGGTGTGTATCCAAATAAAGTACGGTTTCATTTAACGCAAAGTCTACTTCCATAATTTTACGAAGAAGGGCTGCGCGATTCGGCACATTTGTGTTCATCGGTCGCACACCCCTTTCTTTTCGCAGCAGTTTGCCTTGTCATATACACCTATCGGGAGATATAATTCAGGAAACAGTGTGCCGCGTAAAAGCGCTTCTTCTACAGGATAGACTTTTTCAAAACGCTGCGGTGGCACAAATGCGTAGCCAACGCGCAGGATGTCACAATTTTTCATAAAATGAGTCCTTTCTGTGTTTTTTGTAGCTACACTTTTATAATATGAAAAAAGACGAGAAATTGTGCCTATAGTCGACATTTAAAAGCAATAAAATTGTCGTTTTTTCCGCGCCTCTCTTTGTTTTACAAAAAACACAACTAATTGACAAAAAATTTTTTATATGGTAAAATATTTACATGTTTAAAATATGTCTTTGAAAGGATGGTTTTTATGTTTTGTGGAAATTGCGGCACCCCTTTATCAGACGGTGCAGAGTTTTGCAGTAATTGTGGTCAAAAGATAAAAAAAACAGAGGTCGCTGAAGTAGCAGAAGCAACAGCAGTCGATGAAGTTGCTGAAGTTACGGAAGTAACAGAAACGGCAGAAGCAACAACGCCTACAGGAGATGCGGCACCTGCAGAAACCGAACCACCGGTTGCCCCTGTGGCGCCTGAAACACAGAACCCTGTTCAAACTCCGGCACAAACGAACGTCGGTGCAAATGGCGTTTCAGAAACACTCACAACTAGCACGGCTCCTGATTTTGGCACAGCAACAACAGAGAAAAAATTTGACATCAAAAATTTATTATCGAAAAAGCTTTTTGTCATTCCCGTGGCGGCGATTATTGTTATCTTAATTCTTGCCTCCATTTTCCCGTATGCAAAAAATACCTTCATGAAACTCATTTTGCCGTCCGAAAAATATCTGGCTTATGTGGTTAGTACAAACGCCGAAGATGTTGCAGATGTCTTTGCTACAAACCTCTCCACTGCCAAAGAGACTTTTACAGACGGTTCCAGTGTAAACGGAAAAATGAAACTTTCTTTAGACGGTGAATTTACCAATCTGATAGAAGAAGTTTCCGGTGCCGAAGCAGAAGAATATATTTCATGGATTGATGACGTTTCTCTTTCCTATAAAACCAGCACCAAAGATTCCAAAACGCAGATATCTCTCGGCGTTGATGTCAACAACGTTGAACTCGGCTCTGTTGACGTGATTTCGGATATGGATGCAGGCGAGGCGTATATTGGTTTCGGCGACTTAAACCCGAAATATATTGGCGGCGAAATGGAGACGGGATATAACGACCCCGCCGAAATGACAAAAAACTTTGAAAACATCGCTGCAGCTTTACCGAAAAAGTCTGCAACAAAGAAACTTTTGATGAAATACATAAAAGTTGCACTTACCAATTTAGAAGACGTAGATGAGTCTTCTGAAAAAATCTCTGCCGGTGACGTGACACAGAAAGTAACAAAACTTTCTGTGGATGTTGACGGGAAACTGGTGAAAAATATTTCCATTAAATTTTTATCTGAATTAAAAGAGGATAAAGAAAGCAAAAAAATTGTGGACGAAATCGCAGAAAATCTTGATGCTGATGCAGACGAAATCTGGGATGCCATTGATGATGCAATTGATGAAATCAAAGATACGGATGCCGATTATTTTGATCCGAATGTAGAACTTGAAGTTTATGTAAACGGCAAAGGCGAAATCGTTGGTTTGGAATTTAAGGGCGACGCGGCTTCCTTTAGTACTGTTACAGCTGAAAAAGGAAACAAATTCGGTCACACCACAGAATTCAGTTCCGGCGTTTCCAAAATTACATTTGAGGGCGACGGAAAAATTTCCGGCAAAAAACGTTCCGGCTTATTTAAACTGAAAGTCAGCGGAATCACACTTTTAGAAGTGGAAACAAAAAAGGTAAACACAAAACTTCTTGAAGAGGGTATTTTTAACGGTTCTATTACTTTGCGCATGCCGGATGATGCTGCGACTATGCTTGAAAGATTTGCGCCAAGCGATGTGCCCGTATCTACGCTTGCAGACCTTTCCGTGACCGTGCAGTCAAAATCAAAATCAATGGACAGTCTTGATTACACCTATATAATCAATTATGAAGATGAACCTTGCGTAAAACTTTCGGCAACTGCAAAACAAAAGAACGCGAAGAAAATTTCTCTTCCGAAAGATTATGTGGACCCAACGAATTCCAATGATTTAGAATCCTGGGCAAAGAACTTTGATTTCTCCGGTCTTTCTCAAAAATTAAAGAAAGCAGGAGCACCTTCTGAACTGACCGACATGATCGATGAAATTCAAGATCAAATAGGCTAAAACAATCCTTTAAATTTTATGAAACGAATATAAAACAAAGAAAACTGAGGACTTTTACGGTGCTCAGTTTTCTTTCAGGGAAAACGCTATGAAAATAGAAAATATTAAAAAGAATTACAAAAAAAACACGATTTTAAAAGACATCAATCTTACCGCTGAAAATGGAAAATGTATTGGTCTTCTAGGTAGTAACGGCAGCGGAAAATCTACGCTTTTAAGTATTCTTGCCGGAATCACCAAGCCGGACAACGGTACATTTTTCTATGAAGGGGCGGATTTATTGCAAGAAAGCACCCTTCGTGCAAAACTTGTAGGCTATGTTCCGCAAGGCACACCCCTTTTAGAAGAACTTTCTGCGTGGGATAATTTAAGTTTATGGTACACACATACACAGTTAAAAGAGGAATTAGACCACGGAGTTTTGGCGATGCTGGGGATTGATGAATTTAAAAAAACACCCGTTTATAAAATGTCAGGCGGAATGAAAAAACGTCTTTCCATCGGCTGTGCCGTTGCGCACAAACCAAAAATCTTGCTTCTGGATGAGCCTTCTGCAGCACTTGATTTAATCTGCAAAGAAAAAATCGCACAGTATTTAGAAAATTTTAAACGAGAAGGAAACATCATCCTTTTGGCAACCCACGACCTTCAGGAACTAAATCTTTGCGATGAGCTTTATATTTTAAAGCACGGCGTGCTCCATCCTGCTGATTTTAACGGTGATGTGCACGGGTTGGTGGAGATGTTATAAATGAACAAAAAATATTTCAAATTACGTCTAAAACAAAATCTAAAATACTACCCCACCATTTTCTTTGTAACACTCCTTACCATGATTAGTATTGTAGTCGCCTGCGGTGCGTTGCTTCTCTCAAACGCCACAAGCGAAAAGCAACAGAAAATCACCATTGGAATTGTCGGAAATATGGAGGATACATACTTTGATATCGGGTTAAATGTGTTGAAAGATGCCGATACTTCAAATTTTTATATCGAGTGGGTAGAGATGGACTCAGAAGATGAGGCAAAAAAGGCACTTGAAAATCGGACCATTAACGGATACATTCGCATCCCTGAAAATTATATCAAAAATATTTTTTACGGCAAAAATAACCCTGCAAGATACGTGATGTTAAATGCGCCGGAAGGCTTTGGAACAATTATCTCCTCCGAAGTTGCCGACATCATCTCAGATGTTGTTGTAGAATCTCAGGTCGGAATGTATAGTATGCAAAACATCGCAAAGAAATATCATCCGCAAAACCGCAAAGAAAATGTGTCCATCCTGATGCAAAAATATATGGACCACATTTTAAGCCGTAATGAAATTTATGAGATAAAAAGCCTTGGAATTTTAGATGAGCTTTCCTTCAGTGGTTACTACGCTTGTAGTCTTTTGCTGATTTTTATGCTGCTTTGGGGAATTTCCTGCAACAACCTTTTTTCTTCAAACAATACGGAATTCTCTAAAATTTTAAATAACGCCGGACTAAAACCGCATCAGCAAATCCGGGCAGACTTTAAGGCGTATCTTGTGATAACCCTAATTACCTTAGCCGTGTTTGGAGTTATTTTTGGAATCTCAATGCAGTTTTTTGACATCAGAATTCCGGAGCTTTCCGGTCTCAGAATCATCGACGTTTTTGGCTATCTCATTATGATTCTGCCGGTTATTATCATGATCTCCATGATGCAGTGTGCAATTTATGAGCTTATTCCAAATAAAATTGCTGCTATTTTAACGCAGTTTGTATTGACCGTTTTACTTGGATACATCTCCGGATGTTTCTATCCAACTTACTTTTTCCCCGAAATTGCGCAAAAAATCTCAGCTATACTTCCAATCGGTGCAGGCTTTTCCTATATGCGAAAAGCCATGACGGGACTCCCCTCCTTTACCGATTTTGTTTTGGTATCAGGTTACGCCGCAGCTTTTTTCGCAGTTGCGTATTATTCTAAAAAGTATAAAATCACAGGAGATGTGAGATGAAAAAATTTTCAAAATATTTCATTTGGTTTTATATGTTAACAAAACGGCTTTTGTTCCAGCGAAGTTTTCTCATATTGTTATGCCTAATCCCGTGTTGCATGTTTTTTATAAATCTTTCGTTTACTCGGGAAAGCGGCATTGTGCACATTGTGCTCTGCTCGGAAGCTCCCGACAAAACTTCCGATGAAATTATCCGCACTTTAAAAGAAAGCGACACCGTCATTCAATTTTCTTTAAGTGACTCGGAAGAAAATGCAAAAAAAATGGTTTCAAGCCACAAAGCAGATGCAGCATGGATTTTTGATGCAGACTTTTCTGAAAAAATTGATGCATACACCAAAGAATCCTTTGACCGTGAGCCGTTGATCAAAATTATGGAACGCGAAGAAACCATTCCTCTAAAAATTGCAAAAGAAAAACTCTTTGGTGCAACATTTAAACATATTTCTTTTTCGCTTTATGAAAATTTTGTCTATGAAAATTTGGGAACCGAAAAGGAAATTTCACCGTGTACGGCAAAAAAATATTACGATTCCGTTCAAAAAGGAAACGAAATTGTAAGAATTGAGCGCTTAAACGCCACGCCGCAACAAAAGCAAAACAACTCCAACTATTTAACCGCACCCTTACGCGGTATTTTAGCTTTAATGATTGTCTTGTGTTCGCTGACAGCCGCTATGTACTTTTTAAAAGAACAGGCGCAGGGAAAATTCTCCTGGCTTCCTGCAAAAAAGCGCATCATTCCGGCGATAGCGTCTTGTTTTGGTGCGGCAATTCTTTCTGCAATCGCCGTGTTTTTCACGCTCCAATTTTCCGGCATTTTCACGTCTTTTGGAAAGGAACTGATTGCAATCTTACTTTTCATCGTTTCCGTAACCGGTTTTTGTACGACGCTTTTAACCTTATTCCGGTCGGCAGGAAAATTTGGTGCACTTATTCCGGGAATAATGATTGTGATGTTTGTGCTATCGCCTATTTTCTTTAACCTGAAACTCTTAAGACCCATTCGTTTAATGCTTCCGACGTACTATTACTTGCAATCCATTTATAACGCAAAATATTTTGTGTATGCACTTCTTTACTGTATAACAGTATATCTTTTGGGATTTATCTTAAATTACGTCTTAGCCGAACGAAAACATGGCGATACTCGTCTTTCATAAATGGAAAATATCCATCCGCAAATGCGGATGGATATTTTTTTGGGGGGTTATTTTTTCGTATGCTTTGTCAGCCACAACAGAAGATCTTCTGTATATGCATTTTCCCACACATTGTGTCCGACGCCGTCAATACGATTATAGGTAACATCTAAGCCGCAGTTTTTAAGTGCTTCAACCATTTCGTCTGTTTGGGTTACGCTTACAGTTTCATCGCAGCTTCCGTGAAACGCCCAAACAGGCATCGTTAAAACGCCTGCGTTCCACGCCATTCCGCCACCGCAAACCGGCGCAATTGCAGAAAACAACTCCGGCTTTGCCATTGCGGTAAACCATGTGCCGTAACCGCCCATGCTAAGTCCGGTTAAAGAAACTTTATCAGGGTCTACATGAAATTCTTCAATCAACTGCCCGATAAAGTGCACAATTGATTCTACTTGAGCCGCCCAAAATGAATCTTTCGGGCACTGCGGCATTACGATAATACACGAAAAATCTTTTCCTTCTAAACAGTTTGAAAATCCGTTCACATCAACGAGTTTTAAATCTTCTTCGCCGTTTCCGCGCTCTCCTGCCCCGTGCAACTGCACAACAAGTGGCAGGTTTTCTTTTTGTTTGCTACAGGAATAACACACAAACGGAAATTCCCATTTTTTCTCTCTATGCTCTGTTCTGATCAAAAAAAATCCCTCACAGTTTAAGATAATTTCGGTAGACTTGCAGCCGCAACAGACTGTCCGACTCTTCTTGCCTTTTCGTCCGGAATGTGCAGTATGATTTTTTCGGAAAGTTCGGGGAACTCTGCCTTTAACACTTCATTTGCTTTTTCAAGAATGACACTCCCGCCTTTTCCACTGGTTACTCTGCCCATAATAAGCACATGTTTAATATCATAGAATAAGGAATAATAAGCAATCGTATAGCCAAAATAGACACCCATGGTCTCGTAGATATCGCATGCGCGACTATCTCCTTCTTCCATAAGTCCCTGCACTACTTTTAATTTTTCTGCCGGAGAAAGACTTTCTTCAAGTTTGATGCCGGCTTTCGGTGCAAGTTTAATGACTGCATCCTGCGAAAAATATTTTACGCCGCAACCATAATCTCCGCTCCATTCATCTACCATAGCACCTTTATTAAAGTCTACCGGAACGAACGCGAGTTCATTGAGCCAACCGGTGATATTTCCGTCTTGATCTACATAGCCTGCGGCTTCGCTTGTGCCCATTGCAACGCCTAACACGTTATTGTCTTCTAGACTCATAGCACCTGCAAGCGCAGTAACATCCCCATCGTTTGCAACTTCAATCGGCACATCACCGATTTCTTTTGCAACATCCAGATACATATTCTTAACATGCTTTTCAAAATCTTCGTCAGACACCTTTAAAAAGAGTGATGCGACCATGATTTTATTTTCGATATAAACACCGGCAGACGAAACGCCGATGGCATCAACTCTCGGCATATGAGATGCTGCCGTTTTCATTGCATTTAAAATACCCTCGTAGTGATACTTCGGGTCGCTTTCTAGTTTCGGGAACCACACCACTTCTTCAGAATAAACAGTTTCGCCATCGATAACAGCAGAAACCTTTCTGTCGCTTCCGCCTGCATCAAAACCGATACGGCAGCCGTCTAAATGTCTGCCAACGGGGGAAGAACCATCATTTTCTTTCGGTGCATTTTTTACATCTTCCACATATAAAACCTCAAAAGGCTTTTCATATACACGCGACATAAAGTTGAAATCAAATTCTCTTGCGCCGCCGATTTTATAGTCTTCTTTAATGCGTTCATAGATATATTTTGAGCCTGCGATATAAACTTTATATCCGCCTTTTGCCCAAAGGAGTGTTTTAATAATTCGTTCTGCGATTTCGTAGTTTTCAACATCTTTCCCCGTGTTTTCTTTATAGATATCCATATGATATACTGCAATTAAACCGTTATTTCTTTCTACGCAAATCACAAGTGGCTGTGATTCACTCGTTTTCACATTCTTTTTGAAATCTCTGATGACTTTCACCATCGGCAAAAATTCAGGTTCAAGCTTTGCAATCATTTTTCTTCTCCTTTATATCTGATTTCGCCTGTCAAAATTGTCATTTTAACCTTAAAGAATTCGTCAAAAATAACAATATCAGCGCATTTACCAACTTCTAAAGAACCGATTTCTTTATCTTCTCTCAAAGCTTTTGCCGGGTTTAAAGACGCACAGTTTATGGCTTCAGCGATTGAAAGGTCGGTGTTTTGATAAAGGTTTTTCACCGCTTCATTTAAGTTTAAAACACTTCCCGCAATCGTTCCGTCCGGCATTAAGCATTTGATGCCTTCTTTATGTAACGGTTGTCCACCTAAGGTGTAGTCTCCGTCCGGCATGCCGCCCGCACGGATACAGTCTGTAATGAGGCACAGTTTATCCTTTTTCACGTCTGCAACAAGCTGAAAAAGTCCTTTGTCAATATGGAATGTATCTGCAATGAGTTCTGTGCTGACATCTGCCGTGAGTGCCGCACCTACAACACCCGGTTTTCTGTGAGATAGGGCCGTCATTGCATTAAAAAGGTGCGTTGTGTGTTTTGCACCTTTTGAAATTCCCAAAAGCGCCTCTTCAAAGGTTGCATCGGTATGCCCTAAGGAAATTAAAACATCTGTTTCCTTTGAAACCGTTTCAATGCAGTCAAGCGCACCATCTACTTCAGGCGCAACCGTGAAAAGTTTTATGATGTCTTGATGTTTTTTGATAAATTCCGCGTCGGGCTTTTTAATATGTTCTTCTGCCTGTGCGCCTTTTTTGGATGCATTAATAAAAGGGCCTTCGCTGTTTACGCCTAAAATTCTCGCGCCATAATATTCGCCGCTCTTTTTAAGCGTTCTCACGGAATCAAATGCCGTTTCTATCTCTTTCATTGATACGGTCATCGTGGTAGGACACCATGATGTTACTCCGTTTTCAATAATTCCTTCCGCCATTTTCCGAATGCCGCCTACATCCCCATCGGAAACATCTGCACCTAGATATCCGTGGATATGCATATCAACGAGCCCCGGCGAAACGAGTTTGCCTTCAGCATCAATAATCTCATATTTTTCTACATCGACGCTATTGCTATTTTTAATTTCTCTGATGCTACTATCAAATATTACTGCTAAATTTTCGCGCACTCCGTCTTTTAAAACTACTTTTCCGTTTATAATGCACTTCATTGTTTCACCCTCTTAAAGAATGCTTTTCACGATTTCAGAAAGTTCTTTTTCTTTTTCGTGGATATCTAAAACGAGCTTAAACTGATTTCTTGCGCGGTCTAAATTATGATGCTCTCTGTGGATTTTAAAATAGGTATCCCCATTTAAGTAATCCGTTAAAAACCTAATGCCGCATTCATAAGTCATAAGTTTTGCAGAAAACGGAAGAAGTTCAATTTCTCGTTTTGTTAAGGAGTTTTTTGTTTCTCCTAAATACCCTTGGGTAAAGCGCGTAAAAATTTCGGTGTCAAACCAAACTTTATCAAGGTCGGTTTCATCTTCTGCGCCGGTAGATGCACCGATTCTTAATGCGTCGCCAAAATCATAAAGCATACTTCCGGGCATTACGGTATCTAAATCAATGACACAAACGGCGTCCCCCGTTTTTGCATCAAATAAAATGTTATTGATTTTCGTATCGTTGTGCGTTACACGAAGCGGAATCTCTCCCTCTTTCATTCCTTTTACTACAACATCGGCACAAGTAGCGTATTCCAGCACAAACTCGATTTCCGCCTGAACAGATGCTACTCTTCCTGCTTTATCTTCCTCAATCGCTTTTTCGAGTGCTTCCACGCGTTTTGGCGTATGATGAAAATCAGGGATGGTTTCATGAAGTTTTTCTACCGGAAAATCGCTGAGCATATTCGAAAAACGACCAAAGCCGATTCCCGCTTTATACATATCTTCCAGCGTTCTGTCATTTTCTATGGTTTTTGTACCTTCAATAAAACGGTATAAACGATATGCATTTCCATCATCTGCTGAAAAATACGATTTTCCATCTGAAGTTTTAATCACAGTCAGTGTTTCGCGGTCAGGGTCACCGCCTGCTTCTTTTATTTTTTCACGTAAAAACGAGGTCACGTTTTCAATGTTTTCCATTAATTTTTCGGGATCTTTAAAAATCTGTGTGTTGATTCTCTGCAAAATATATCTTGGAGATTCGGTGCAATATGTATCATTGATATGTCCGTTTCCGTAGCGCTCAATGGTGGATGTTACATCAAATTCTCTCAAAATTTTATTCAAATCCATCAGATTACTCCTTTACTTTTTATCATATCTGTGATATATTATAACCGAACAGAAACCTAAAATATATACACTTTTCGTCCAAAAATATTTGATTTTCGTTCAATCCGGAGGGGGTTTATATGATTTGGAAACCATTTTTAGTTGAAGAACAAATTCATATTGATGCTTTGTTTTCCTTTTTTATCGAAAAGCAGCCGGAAGGATTTCATTTCCCAGGTGAAACGCACAATTTTTGGGAGTGCCTTTATGTATTAGACGGAACAACCTGTGTGTCCGGCGGCGATAAAGTCTATGATCTTTCAAAAGGTGACCTTATTTTTCACAAGCCGATGGAACTCCATAAATTCTACATTGACAGTAAAGGCGGTGCTTCACTTCTCATTTTCTCATTTTCTTTAAAAGGACCGCTTTCCGACTATTTTGAAGATAAAGTGTTTCATTTAAACGACGAGCAAGCAACAATCATGCGCGAGCTTCTTTCTTACTGTCTGAAAGAGGAGAAAAAAAACCCTCCCGTTCCTCCCAAAGAAAGAGAAGAACGTTTTTTGCGCGCCACAGATTCACCCCTTCATTTGCAAAGAATTACTACATTCCTACATCAACTCCTGCTTTCTTTAGGGGATGCAGAAGGTATTTTACAAGCATCAACCGACTCAGATGCACTGCTCTTCAAGCGCGCTGTACAGTATATGAAAGAACATATCAAAAACAATCTGACCGTTCCGGAAATTGCGCGTTTTTTAGGCCTTAGTGAATCTGGTTTGAAACGTATTTTTTCCAAGTACGCCGGAATCAGTATTCACAAATATTTTATGACACTGAAATTTCAGGAAGCATACGAGCTTTTCCAGAAAGGAAAAACCGTCAGCGAGGTTTCAGAACTTTTAAATTTCAGCAGCCAGAGTTATTTTTCTACATCGTTTAAAAAAGAGTTTGGAAAAAATCCTTCAGAGTTTAAACTTTTTCCTGAAGCTTAACGATTATTCCACCGTCACTTTACCGACACGGTAAAAACTTCCCTCGCGCTTTGCATCGGTACAAAGGAAAATGACAGGATTAATCTCATTAAAAATACCAATACTGATATCATACTCGCCGGGCGTTACGTTTTTTGAAAGCGTAACGCCCATTTTTTCTGTCACTTTTCCCGGAAGCCATGTTCTTACATCTACTTTTGTTAAAAATTCAAATTCTTCTGTTTCATTTGAAAACTTTAAATAAAGCGGAATATCCTTATAAAGCGGTGCAACACCGTGGTTTTCGATAGAAAGTTCTAAATTTAATGTATCGCCGGGGTTTGCCACCTTCGGAAATTTAAAATAATCAATTCCGAAATGATAGCCCATTTTGCTCACCCAATAGTCAATTTTATCTTTCCATTCATAAGGAATCGGAAGTGACTTTGCATTAAAGGAACTGATGTGCCAGGAAAGTGTTTTTTCGATGACTTTATCAAGGTCCCAACCTTGTCTTTGCCACTCACAAAGCCACCAAAACGCTTCAAAGGAAACGGGTGCTGTTTTCCACACATCGGGAAGCTCTTCAATGCAAGGCGGATAATATTCATCCGTGTGACCGGGGTGACCCAAGCCATCTCCCCTCCAGCCGACGGAAGCAGTTCTTCCTGCGTACAAAATGAGTTCCGGTTTTAGGAGCTGTCCTATCAACTGCGTCTTTTTAAACACATCCGTGTAGGTATCGACTAACTTCTTTAAAGATTCTGCGCTGTAAAGATGCAGATTATGTCCTTCCCCCCACGAACCGGGAAGTGAAATATCAATCGCGTCAAAAACCGGATCATCATCAAAACGCTCGCCGAGTTTTCTTATCGCACGGCAGAAAAGTTCTAAAAACAAAGGATCTGTCGGCGAATCTTTTACGCGTTTTCCTTCCGGTCTCTCAGGGCATGGAATTTTCTTTTTGAGCCACTCGGGAACATCGTCTCTTGCGCGCGTACTATGCGCCATCAGACGGAAAATGAGTGACTGATTGTGCGCCTTTGCTTTTTTTATAATGTCTTCGATAAACGCATAGTTATAAACGCCTTCTTCCGGCTCAAATTCCTTCCACAAAATGCGGATATAAACGACGGAAGAATCGGGATAGTAACCTTCTTCTCTGCCGTTTTCTTCCACATCATCGGGAACGGGATAGCATTCAAAAGGCTCCGTTTCCGTCGCGTTGTTTTCAGGCCGCACAATAGAATCAGAATATAGTTTCTCTCCTCTGAAATGCTGAAAACTCATAAAGCCGATATAAGGGTTTTGTCCCTCTTCCGGCATATATTTAAAATCATTTTTCTCCGTTGCTTCTCGTATCATTTTTTCTACCTCGCTTTATTTTACGGTTTCTTTTCGTTCGGGATCAAAGTAAAAAAGTCCTTCTGCTGCACCGAGTTTGTTGCCCTTTAAAAGCCAGTCGGCAAATGCTCTTTGCATTCTCGTTTCGCGCGGAAGTTCCTCCGGCGGAAGTTCGGCTTTTTTTCCAAAAATTCTCCACAGATTTTCTTTTCCGGGATATTCATAAGAGAACACGATTTTAAAGTCTTTCATGAACGAAACGATGTTGGAATCCCCTCCCAAAATCTCTTCGTTTTTCGGATTTAAAAGCCACGAATCACACGCAAAGAGCGGCTCTTTTCCTAAAAATTCCTTTTTAAAAAAGTGATATGCCTTTTCGTAAGATGCATACCTTGCTTCTTTGTCAAACGCTTTTCCCGAAGACGGAATATGGATGCGAACGATTTTATCGCCTTTTTTTACTGTTTTTCCTGCTACCTTTGTTTCTTCGCCGTCATATTCATTTAAAACATACTGAAGTCTTCCAAGCGCAAATGTTCTTAAATGAAAGAGAAAATAAAACCAATCTGCAGGAACAATGCCCCAAATGCCTTCTGTATCTAAGCATTCCTTTTGTTTGTATGTTAAATCTTCCAGCGTATCTTCATAAATTTGCGCGTCGATACCCTTTTTTTCGTATTCTTCTTTCATTTTTGGCGCAAGACAAAGATAAAACACGAAATTTACCGTGTAATTTGCTATCTTTGTTTCTTCGCCCACTGCGTTTAAAGATACCAAAAAGTCCTTAAGATTATCTTCTCTTTCGTAAAACGAATCAAGAAGTGATAAAAACCGTGCATGGCTTTTTAAAATTTCATAAGCAGAAAGCACCGCTTTTTGTCCTTCTTCCGGAACATTGTATTTTTCCAAAAAGGTTGTTATAAATGATTTCATTTCGTTCTCCTCATTTTTTACAAAAAAGCGTCCCGCTTCTTTCACTTCTTCCTCGCTTGGCAACTGTTCGGGCAGGGTGTTTTTCATTGAAAGCGCCCGATATTTTGAGCCGGCGTAGTTATGGTATTTTAAAATGCGCACGCGTTTTATGTTTTGAAGCGGTTTTAAAGAGTTTGCGATTTTTTCCATTTCTCCTTTATTCAACTCCGGAACAAACGGAATTCTCACTTCAATTTCTTTCCCTAAAGTGTCAAGATATTTTAAGTTCTCTAAAATGATATCGTTTTCTACGCCTGTGCACTTTTTGTGCACGTCTCTATCAATTGGCTTGATGTCATAAAGAAAGAGGTCAACAAACGGCAAAACACGATCCAACGTTTTTTTCGTTACAAAACCGCAGGTGTCTACCGCCGTGTGGATTCCTTCCGCTTTGAGCTTTTTTAAAAGTTCTCTGCAAAACTCGGGATACATTAGGCACTCTCCGCCCGAAAGCGTAACACCGCCGCCGGACTCTTCATAAAACGCGCGGTCTTCCAATAGAAGTGGCAGGACCTCGTCTACCGTCATACTTTTTCCGTAAAACGTTAAAGCATCGCCTGGGCATACCAATTCACACACACCGCATCCGCTGCATTTTTCTCTTAGAAATATGTGTTTTCCTTCTTTTTCTTGGTGCGCACCCGAAGGACAAACCTTGCTGCACGCAAAACAGTTTACGCACTTTTCCTCGTAAAACGCAACCTCAGGCGCAAACGAAATACTTTCAGGGTTATGGCACCACACGCATTTTAAAGGACATCCTTTCAAAAACAAAGTGGTTCTGATGCCGCCGCCATCGTGCACGGCAAAGCGCTTTACACTTACAACTTTTGCTTTCATTTTTTATCCCCTTCCAAAGGCTTATTGGAAATCAGAACGGAAACGAATACAATTCCCATTGCAATGATATAGGTGGGTTTTAACATATCTTCGCCCAAAAGAATTCCGGAAAAAATCACCGCAAAAACCGGCTCTGTAAATTTGATTACCGAAAGCTTTGAAAGACTTTGATATTTCATCAACATATTCCAAAGGGTATACGCCAAAATGGATGCAATACAAATATAGCAAAACACCAAAAACGAAAAAAGACTGAAATGCGAAATGCTACCACCAATAAAAAGAGCTGCTATGCATAAAATTACGCCGCCTAAAAATTGCGAAGAAGCAGTTAAGCTTGCAGGATGCATCGTTTGAACTGCACGCTTTGAAAAAAGCATACTCGCAACGGACGAGAGCGACGCCAAAACCAAAAGCGCATCTCCCGGTCCAAAAGAAAAACCACTTCCGTCAAAGCTGATTACTACAATGCCCAAAAAACCAAGTGCACCTGAAATCATTTTTGAAACGGAAAAGCGGTCCTCTTTGTCAAACAAAAAGGCAAAGCAACCCAAAAACAAAAAGCCTACTTGCTTTACGATGGCACTTTTCGAGCCTTGTCCTAAAGACAGAGCAATATATGTAAAACTATAATGAAACACAATTGCCGTGAGTGCAACCCAAAAAATCATTCCAAAGTTTTTTCGTTTTGGAACATCTGCACGCTTTCTCTTCACACTTCTAAAAAGAAATATCAAAATTCCACTTACAAAAAACCGAACACCGGCAAAAAGCAGAATTGCCGGGATATCATTTGCGTTCATTTCAAACGCTGTATACGAAACTTTAATCATCGGGAAAAGCGAGCCCCAAAGCGCGCACACAAAGAGCGCCGCAATCACTCCCGTCACTTTTCCCTTTAGTATCTTTTCTGTCATTTTATACCTTCTTATTTTTATAAGATTCCTTCCGCTCGCTTGATATATGCGTCCTGCTCGTTTTTATCCAAATTGTTCCAAAGCGCATTCCAGCCGCACACACGCACCTGAAGTGTTTTATATTTTTCCGGTTTTTTTTGTGCGTCGCGAAGCGTTTCTGCATCAAAAATGTTAAAATGCATCGCCGCGCCGCCTTTTGCCAAAAATGTGTTTAATAAACCATAAAACACATCGATCCCTTCTTCTCCCTCTACTGCCGAAGGATGAAGCATTGCATCTAAGCATCCGCCATTGGTGCAAAGCGACAAATCCATTGTGGTAACAGAGGAAATAAGCGCCGTGATTCCGTTTTTATCCGTTCCCGGTGCAGGTGACATATTTTTTGATGTCTCCTCACCGCGTCTTCTTCCGTCAGGCGTTGCTTCCGTTACTTTCCCCTGATCGATAAAACTTCTTGCAGAGTGAAGTTCATAGCCATATTTTCCACCGTGTGCATTTCTGCGTTCGGATAAAAATCCTGCGTAGAACTGATGGATATGATTTGCGTAATAATCTGCTTTTTTGTTACCGTTACCGAATTTCACTTCGCATTTTTCTGCCATCAGACGCAATTGTTCATACCCTTCCCAGTTGTTTAAAAGTGCATCTTTTAATTCTTTGAGCGTTGTAACTTTTTTTACAAACACGAGTTCATCTACCGCCATCAGTGCATTTACTGTGCTTGCAAAACCATTCACAAGTGTTCCTGTTCCGTTTTCTATGCCGCCGTCCAATGCATCGGTAAGCTTCTCCACGCACTTCGGATTTAAAGCCGAAAAGAGCATTGACGGATTTACATTCGCTACATTCTTTTCATAGCACGAAAGGCCTTTAAGCACGATATCTGCGATATATGAAAACTGCGTCAAAAACGCATCGTAGAATTCTTTAAATGTTTTAAAGTTTAAAACAGCTCCCGTTTCTGCGCCAATCTTTACTCCGGTATTTACATCCACGCCATTTGTAAAGACCAAAGAAACCATCTTTAAAAGGTTAAAGGTCACGAGCGAAATATCGATAGAGGCCGCCTTTTTGTTGTATTCATAGCAGCCGCTGATGACTGCATCCTGCGCTTCCTCAAAGGTAGCACCCTTGCGCATCACAGATTTTACAATCGTATCTTCGTTCATTAAAACAATACTTGTAGAACCTGATGCAATCGTTTTTAGAATTTTATAAACGAAATCCTTCGGCGTTTTTTTATTTACTTTAATCTGTATTTTCGGGTTATAAATTCCAAGTTCGCGATAAGTATCTAAGATGACATGCGAAAGTTCGTTTACGCGGCTTGAGCCGTCTTGATTGGTGCCTGCAAGATACATCGGCTGCCCCCAGTAATTTCCCATTGCAGAAAACTGCATTAAGAAATAGGCGATAAATTCTTTGATTTCACTTTCTGTAAAATTTCCTGCTTCTATGTCTTTTTGATAAAACGGATACAAAGTGTGATCAAGGCCATATCCCAAAGAGCGCACCTGATAATGGTCAATGCATTCGCTTACGATGAAATATAAAAACATTGCCATTAAAGCATCGTATGTTGTTTTTGGCGCGCCGTCGCGCACGTTTTTTAAACTCTCCGTTATCAAACTTGCCTTTTGAAAACTTTTCGCAGAAGAAAGGTTGTAAAGACGGTCAATGAAGCGCAAAATCGCCTCGTATTCAATTTTTATTGCTTCTGCAAAAACTTCTTGTTTTTCTGTAAGTTTTCCGCTTTCGCGCAAATTCTGCGCACTTTTCATCGCACGCTCTAAAACGCCCGAAAAACCGAGTTCCATCAAAGAGTCCCATTCAGGAATCGTGTGGTCAAAGTCTAAAAACGTCCACGCAAGGCCTGCATCACGGTAAGGACCAATATTTAAGCAGCTCACATAACTAAACGTATCTGCTTCTTTTTTGCCTTCTTCATACACATCCATGAGCCACGGACCCATTGTGTGCTTTCCGATGATTCTGCCGATAGAATAAACTGCCGGAAAATAATCGTGCTCGTTTATGTCAATCCGCGTGTTGTCTAAAACGAACGCTACGGCTTTTGCTTTGATAATCGGGCGCGGTTCGCCTTTTACTTCTTTCATCAAAGCTTCCAGTCCCTGATCGATCTCTTCATCCGTTAAGCCCGTTCCCGCATCAAATTCATATCCGCGATAGTGCATAAAATTAAACGGGTCAAATTCTTCATCTGTTTTGTGATATTTATTTTCAAGATAGTTTTTGTCCAATTCGAAACTTTTTAGCATAACGCTCACCTCAAATTAAGTGTTACTTTTACTATACAACATCGAAAAAGATTTGTGAAGTAATTTTTCGAAACACTTGACTATTTCGAAATAAAATTATATACTAAAAAAAAGGAGGAATGAAGATGAGAACATTTTTAGAACATTCTTTTTCGGAAATCGATATCGGTATCTCTGCATACGTCTATCCAAGACGAGAAAATCCACTTCATAAAGACAGACCTTTTCACGGATTTGTCTTCAATTTAGAGGGAATCAAAGAATACACATTTGAGTCGGGTTCTGTTCTGACACTTTCAGAAAACGAAATACTGTATCTCCCGAAGCACTCTACGTATACCGTAAGGAGCAACAAACTCGGCGGATGCTTTGCCATCAATTTTGATTGCAAAAACCCATTCCCCTTTAAAGAGTTTTTATTTTCTCCGAAGCATCCGGAAAACTATTTAAAATGTTTTCAAAAGTCTGCTTTAGAATGGGAAAAAAAGCAGATTGGCTATTACGAAAGAAGCTCCGAGCGTTTCTATAGGCTCATTTCTATGATGAAACAAGAATTTTCATCAAAATATTTTCCGGATTCCAAAAAAACACTCATCTCCCCTGCAATAGATTACATCGCGGAAAACTACGCAAAAGAAACCATTACTATTCCGCACATGGCAGAACTTTGCGGTATCAGCGAACCGTATTTAAGAAAAATATTCAAAAACACTTATGGTGTTTCTCCCTTGCAGTATATCAGAAAGTTAAGATTAAACCGCGCAAAGGAACTCATCGACCTGGGCGAATTTTCCATCCACGAAGCGGCGGAAACGGCAGGTTTTTCAGATGACAGTTACTTTTCCAGAGAATTTAAAAAAGAATTCGGCAAAAGTCCGAGCAATTACGCCAAAAAACAATATATTACCGGATAAAACTTTAATATTCTTATGCTACTATGAGAATGATATTATAAAGGAATAGCCTATATATAGAAACTAAAAAAAGACGAAACGCAAAATGTTTCGTCTTTTTTGTTTTCTTATTATAGACCTGCTTTTCTATATGCAAGCGGTGCTTTTCCATAGATCGCTTTGAATTTTTCACGGAAGAAACTTTCATTTTCATAACCGACACTGTCAATAATTTCTTTTACCGACATATCGCTGTTTAAAAGGCGTTCTGCGGCGAGTCTGCAACGCTCTGTCTGAAGCAAAGCAGAAAATGATTTTCCAACCACTTTTTTCACAAGCGAGCCTGTATACACCGTGGAATATCCCATCGTTTTTGAAAGTTCCAATAAATTTGCGTCTTTAATATGCTCTTCGATATAGCGCTCAATTTGAACTTTTATCGCTTCCGTTTTGTTATCGAGCGCATTTTGTTTTAAGTGATTTAACGCTTTAATCACTTCTTCTTTTGCCGGAATGGAAGGCGCAGCTCCTTCTCTTGAAACCGTAAGCGCCGCAGCAGCAGAGGCAAGGTTTAAAACATCGCTGATTGCATCTCCATTTGCAATACCGGAAACAAAATAGCCAATAAATGTACCGCCGGCAGCCGTTGTGTCAACCACGTCTACGCTAAACGCCGACTGATACAGTTTCTCAGTTGCATCCATATAGATACTGCCCTTTGCTCCGCGCGTTAAAACCACTTTAAGGTTTGGATATTTCTCGCTAAAGAATGCAAGACTTTTCTCGGACTCTGCAAACCCCGTGAGTTCCTTTGCTTCCGCTTGATTCAAAACGAGATAGGAAATCATATTCAAATCGATTTTTTTAATTTTTTCATGAATCGGCGATGGATTAAAAACGATGCACATTCCTCTTTTATATGCCTTTTCGACAATGTAATCTACATTGCTTATTTCATTCTGCAAAAGAAGAATATCGCCTTTTTCAAAATCTTCTAAAACACTATCTATAAACGTTTTTTCTACCATCTGATTGGATCCGGGATAAAGAAATATTGAGTTTTCTCCATCCTGACTTACCTGAATCACCGCATGCCCGTTTTTCTCGGGAACAGTTTTTAAGTAAGAAACATCTACGCCACTATTTTCAAGTGTTTCTTTGAGCATTTCACCGTCTGTTCCGATGCATCCTGCGTGATACACCTTCGCGCCTGCTTTAGAGAGCGCAATCGACTGATTCAGACCTTTTCCACCGGGAAATACTTCCATCTTATTCGTGGTTTCCGTTTCACCGGAAGTTACGATATGATGGAGTGAATAAACAATATCAATATTACAAGAACCGAAGTTTAAAATTCTCATTTTCTCACCGCCTAACTTCATTATACCAAATTAAATGTTTTTTTCAAGCACGTTTTTGATACAAAAACAGACGGATTGCAATATAGCCACCGGTTATACCGGTGGCTATATTCTCACTTTATATGATTTTTTCGCCTTTTAAGGAACTTCTATGAAGTATTCTCGCAATCGCTTTATTTTACAGAATCTTTTTTATACCATGTTCTGAAAATAAACGGCAGCACGCCGATTACAACCGTCAGTCCTAATGCAATTAGTCCCGCAGGCATTGCGCCGATTTTAGATACCCATACCGGAGCCATCGATGTGATGATACCGCCGCCAATCGCCCACGAAGAGAACGGCGCTCTCGCCGCATAGAGGCTGATAGCATCGGATTTTGATTCCGGATCGCACACTTTTAAAAGAAGCATACCGGTTGCCGCTACACCTGTGTACATACCATATGTCATCATGGAATTCTCAAACCAATCTTCGCCAAAAATACCACGTGCGTAAACTAAAGAATAAATTACCATAAATACTAAAAGCACAACAGTTGTGATCGCAATCGGCACGATATTATCTGCAACTGCTTTTAAATTCATAGATGCGACTGCACCGGCAACAAGAAAGTCTAAAGAAATGCCCTGAATTCTGGAATACGCTTTCGGCTCAACAGCATCTCCCCACTTGGTTCTATTGAGAACAAGTTGCACAAGACCGCCTGCAAACATCGCTGTAACAAACCATGCAACAGAGAAGTTTAAATACGTTTTCAAAAGATATGTAGCAATCCAACCAATAAAGACTGCAATCGACAAAATTGCCGCATGGAAAGCAAAGTTATCAATTACTTTACCGGAAACAGCAAGTTTTGTATCTTCCGGTTTTTGTTCATCTTTGCTATAAAGTTCATTTTCTGTATTTGTAATACCAAGACTTCCGTCGGTTGTGTTCAAGTGACGAGTCCAACCTTTTCTTGCAGCAATATTGATAAGAACAACACCGCCAAAAATACCACAAAGCAAACCGATAGTAGCATTGGTAACAGCAATAGACTGACCTTCAGCCCATCCTAATTCTTCAAATACCGCAAGCATTCCCGATGCAGTACCGTGGCCACCGCACCAACCTTGTTCAAATGTTGTTCCAAACAAAGCATTTGTTCCAAATAATGGGCCAAAAAGAACGGTTGCTAAAAGTAACGGAATTGCGTATTGCGCAAAGCATCCTACATATCCATAGCAAATGGAGTTAAAGGTTTTTCTTGCATACTTTTTCGCAGATGTTTTTCTTTTACCCATTAACATCGGTGCAAAAACCAAAACAATTAATTTGCCCGATAAGTTTGACCAAGCATCCACAATATGCTGCGGAATCACTTTTAAAACACTCGGTCCTAATAAAAGGCCTATAAAGCCTGCAATGAGCGCTGCAGGGAAATAGTATTTTTTAAAAAATGGTACATATAAACGTAAAATTGTACCAACAATTAAAAGAATTCCCAACATCGCCAAAGATACAAATAATGTATCCAGTGTTGCGCCTGTAACTTCTGTTGTAGGTATCATTTTCATTCTCCTTTTTATTTTTATACACAAAAGACGTTTTGTCTTTTATTTATTCCACCAGTTTGCGATAATTGACGGATCTACCCTGTCGTAAATCATGTCTTCGCCATGTTCATCCTTAACTTCGTAAACCTGATTTGCATAAGCCGTATCTTCTGCAAGTGCTTCTGCAGAATGATTGTAAAAATGAACCATTGACATTTTAGAAAGAATCGCTTTTGTCGTGTCGCATTTTTCTCCAACTCTTCCAAATTGCATAAACAAACTGCAATCTTTCATTTTTTCAATTTCTTCTATGCCGTTAATCTCAGAAACTATTCCATCTGCCGCATAATAATTAATCATTGCATATTTGAGTCCCGGATTTTTTTCTTCGTTCCACTCTACTGTTCTCATGCTTCCTGTGAGAGCATGTACAATAAACAAATCAAGAACGTTTACAACTCCGCGTTTTTCCATGTAACGATACATGTGTCCGCCACTCAAACGGAATCCTGTTTCGAAAAATACAAAATCCACATCGTCTCCACGTTCGATGGCAAATCCCGAGAAGAATATGTATCCGTCTTGTATTGTAAGATCTTTTATCATTCTTTGAATCGGCGCGTCTGCTTTTTTCATAAAGAAGTCATTATAACGTGACGGGAATAACCATCCGTTTTGCACAACTCTTTCAAATCCGTTTTTACTTGCATTCAGCGTATCACAATTCGAAAGTAAGATAGGTTTACCGTCACAAATTGCATATAGGACATCAAATTTTGAACCGTCAGAAATAAAATCTTCGATAATTACATTTTTGCAGTAAGACTGTTCCATCGCATAGTCATATGCCTTTTGCAATTCTTCCGGATTGGTCGCCACACTGACGCCAATAGAACCTGCTCTATCTACAGGTTTCACAATTACCGGAAAAGCATTAACATCTTCAACAGAATTATACTCATTTACAACCGGAACACCATTTCTGCGACACGTATTTTTGAAAAGCACTTTATCTTTTGTAAGATCAAGTTGCTCCTCCGTACAATAACACGGTAATCCCAAACGTTCACACAGTTTAATACAGCACCCCACCGGAGTTTCACTATATCCCGTGGTAATACCATCAACATTTTCCTCGCGGCATTTCTGTTCCAACGCATCGAGGTCTGACCAACTGATATCCCAATATTCATCCGCAATTAACTTCGCAGGACTCTCTTCTGTATCATAATAGTCTGTAACAATCGTGTATATCCCGAGTTCCTTTGCTCTTTCAACGAGCGTTACCAAATGGATTCCCCCTGCGAGGATCAGTAATTTTTTCCCTTTTAACGCTTCATTCATCTCTCGTTTGCTCCTTTAAACAAAATAAAATTCTGTATGTTTCAATTATACCTTATTATTTCAGTTTTTTCAACATATTTTTGAATTTGACTTTGAAATAGAAATCAGAGTTGCCACCGGCGGTGCTCATAATCCAAAAAGAAAAAAAGCAACCATCCTAAGATGATTGCTTTCGATTGGAAGAGTCGAATGGTTTAGATGCCACTGCCTATCATAAAATTATGTTTCATTGGACCTGAACCATTCCCCAAATCAAGCCCTGCAGCAAGTGCATCGGAGATATACTCCTTTGCTTTCTTTACGGATTTTGCAAGGCTGAGTCCTTTTGCAAGATTTGACGCTATGGCAGAAGACAATGTGCATCCGGTTCCGTGCGTGTTTGGATTATTCATTCTTTTACCATCGAACCATACAAATCTGCCGTTTTCACACAGGAGATCATTTGCATCGTTTATGCCATGACCACCTTTTAACAGAACACTACACCCATAGCTTTTCTCAATGAATTCTGTCGCTTTTACCATATCGTCCTTACTCTTGATTTTCATATCTGATAAGATTTCTGCTTCGGGGATGTTTGGAGTTACAAGCGTTGCAAGGGGTAATAGCTTTTCAACAAGTGTTTTTATTGCATCTGTCTTTATAAGAGCAGAACCGCTTGTCGCTACCATTACGGGATCTACTACAATGTTTT
>JAZRET010000111.1:0-1792 GCA_045660945.1 Congzhengia sp. | reverse complement strand
GTTAGAGTTGATGCGCTCAAGCTTTATTGCAAACGTGTCGCACGATTTAAGAACGCCTATGACAACCATTATTGGTTTTGTGGAAGGAATTTTAGACGGTACGATTCCGGAAGAAAAACAAAGTTGGTATCTTTCGATTGTTTTAGATGAAAGCAAGAGATTATCCCGAATTGTGACCGACCTTTTAGACCTTAGCAAAATGGAACAGGGAAGCTTTAACATCGAAAAACGAAACTTTGATGTAAGCGAACTTATTCGCTTAACAGTGATTAAATTTGAAAAACGGATTACAGAGAAAAACATCAGCCTCACGGTTGGGTTTGATGCAGAGCATCTTTCGGTTTTTGCCGACAGAGATGCGATTTCGCGTGTTTTAACAAACCTGATTGACAACGCGTTAAAGTTTACGCCCGAAGACGGTTTTATTGACGTTCAGGCAGGAACAAAAGACGGCCGCGTATATGTCAGTGTACAAAATTCCGGTATGGGCATTGAAGAAAAAGACTTAAAACACATCTTTGACCGATTCTATAAAACGGATAAATCAAGAAGCAAAGATAAAAACGGCGCAGGTCTTGGACTTTATATTGTAAAAAGTATCATAAAAGCACACGCAGAATCCGTTTGGGCAGAAAGTAAGCCCGGCGAATTTACAAGATTTAGTTTCACATTAGAAAAAGCAGAAGGAAAGAAAAAACAGATAGAGGAAACGATATGAGTATCAAAGTGATTCACGCGGCAGATCTCCATTTAGATTCCCCCTTTTCCGGAAGTGCGGAGGCGGGGAAGTCGGAGATAAGACGCGAAGATATGCGCACATCTTTTCAAAAGATCATCCATATGGCAAAAAATGCAGACTTTTTATTTCTCTCCGGCGATTTGTTTGACGGACAAAATGTAAGTCGCACAACGCTTGAGTTTTTAAAAGGGCAGTTTGCGCTTCTTTCACCTGTGCGGGTGTTTATCGTAGCGGGCAATCACGACGCAAGGCAGGAAAAAAGCATTTATAACACCTTTGATTTTGGTGAAAACGTGCATGTTTTCGGGAATACACCCGAGTGCGTGAAAACAGATATCGCAGACATCTACGGTGTTTCGTTTTCAACCGTAAATGAAGAACGAAAACTGATTTCGGAGTTTTCCGTAGAAAACGAAGAGAAAGTGAATCTTTTGGTGTTGCACGGAAATTTAGCAGGGGAAGGCTATAGTCCTATCAATCTTACTGAAATCGCAAACAGCAAAATGGATTATATTGCGCTCGGTCACATTCACGCGTATAGCGGACTGAAAAAAAGCGGAAACACATTTTATGCTTATCCCGGTTGCCCCGAAGGAAGAGGGTTTGATGAAACGGGAGAAAAAGGCGTGTTGGCGTTAGAAATTGAAAAAGGTTCGGTAAAAGAAACCTTTGTTCCGGTCGCTACAAGAATGTATATAGACGAAACAGTAGATATCAGTGGTGCAGAAAACTATGATGAAATTGCGGAAAGAATCGCGGCAGTATACAAAGGAAACCAACATATTTATCGCATTCGTCTTGCAGGAGTAGCGGAATTTCCGATTGAAACAAACGTGGTAGCATCTAAAATAGATGCGTTTTCTTTAGAAGTACGTGATGAAACAAAGACAAACATAGATATCGAAAAGGCAAGCCGCGAATTTACACTCAAAGGATTATTTTTGCGCTATGCTTTAGAAGATCGTGAAAACTTAACAGAAGAAGCATTTGATTTGGCGCTCAAAACGGGACTATCTTTAATAGAAAAAGAGGAACGAAATGAGAATCGATAAA
>JAZRET010000110.1:0-3666 GCA_045660945.1 Congzhengia sp. | reverse complement strand
TGATGGTGTCTGCTTTGTCAGAGAGTTTTGCATAGGACGGGAACCCCGCGCCACCTGCACCTGCAACGCCGCAGTCACGCAGTTTCTTTTTTAATTCATCTAGTGACATCATTTATATCACAACTCCAATTCAGAACCGTTATCTACAATACCTACAATCGCAGCATCAACCGGGGAGTTATCCTGGTTACAGCCGATACGTGCAGCACTGCCTTGTGCTACCATAACGACTTCACCGATACCTGCACCGACGTTGTCGATGGCAACAATTTTAGAACTACCGCAGCTCATAGACTGAAAGATTTCAACAACCATCAGTTTGCTGCCGGAGAGTTTTTCATTTTTACGGGTTGCAACAATATTGCCTGTTACTTTTCCGATAATCATAATCAATCATCCTTACAATTTAATGTTGGAAAGAGAACCTGTTTCGTTTCAATTGAAACGGCGAATTTCGCCGTACTGAAGAGCGCTAGCACCTTCAGTACGGGAAGATTCGTTCATTTAAGAAAAGATTATTTTAATGCGGGTAAAATCTTTTCAACGTCGCCGTGGGGTCTGGGAATTACGTGTGTAGCAACGAGTTCGCCAAGTTTTGCAGCGTTAGAAGAACCAGCTTCTACAGCAGCTTTAACAGCGCCAACGTCGCCACGAACCATAACGCTTACTAAACCGGAACCGATTTTTTCTGTGCCAACTAAAACAACGTTTGCTGCTTTGAGCATAGAGTCAGCGGCTTCGATTGCTGCTACCAAACCTCTTGTTTCTACCATACCTAATGCTTCCTGTGCCATTGTGAAATCTCCCTTCTTAATTTCTGGATTTGATTTTGTTGTATTTGAATTTTTATTTGCTGACGTCTTATTGACAGTCTCTTTTGCAACCGCGGCAACTACCTCGGGTGCAATGTTTGTGATGACGTTAGAAGAAACGTCTTTTTTTGCAGTGGATTTTGTTCCACTTTTTGTTGTAGTAGTTTTTTTGGTTGTTTTCTTTTCAGCCATTTAAACTCACCTGCTTTTTAGAATGACGGTAACATCTTGTCAACGTCTGCGTGCGGTCTGGGGATTACGTGAACTGCAACGAGTTCGCCCAGTTTTGCAGCACATGTTGCGCCAGCTTCTGTTGCTGCTTTAACAGCGCCAACATCGCCGCGAACCATAACGCTTACCAAGCCGGAACCGATTTTTTCTGTGCCAATCAGAACAACTTCAGCTGCTTTTACCATTGCATCTGCAGCTTCAACTGCTGCTGTTAAGCCTCTTGTTTCAATCATGCCCAATGCTTCTTTTGCCATTTTAATTTCCTCCTGACTATAAAGAATAATTATTCATTAATAATTGCAATTTTTAAACCTTCCATTTTGAGGTTTGTTTCATGTGCTTCGTTGATTTTGTCTAACGGGAAGCGGTGTGTAATCAGCTTGTGGAGCGGAAGACCGATGCCCTTAGCACGTTTTAAGAAATCAAATGTGGTTGCGTAATCGCGGAGGGTGTATACCCAGGAACCAACGGTTGTGATTTCTTTTGCACAAATGTCAAAATGGGGGTTGATGGTAGCGTCGCCGCCGTTGATGAAGAATCCTAACTCGCAGAGACCGCCGCCGCTTCTGATAAATTTATAAATGTTTGCATGTGCGATGGGGGAGCCTGTGCACTGGAATGCAAAGTCAGCTAAATATCCGCCGAATGCATCAGACACTGCATTTGTTAAAGCCTCAATACCTTTGTGGTTTTTGAAGTTTACAACTGCTGTTGCGCCCATTTCTTTTGCAAACTCTAAGCGTTTGTCTTCACCGTCAACTGCGACGATGTTTTCAACGCCCATTGTACGCAGAATTGCGATACAGATAAGACCAATCGGTCCGCAGCCCTGAACAACTACACGGCTGTTAAATCTTAAGATGCCAACTGTTTTAGCACGCTCAACTGCGTGGATTAAAACTGCGCTGGGCTCGATTAAGATTCTGGAGTCTAAATCAAGATCACTTACATTAAATACGGTGGAGCCGCCACGGATTACCATGTAATCAGCGAACCAGCCGTTTAAATGAATGTCGTCATCCGGAATTAAACCGTATACATCTGCGCCGCCGACGTTCTGTTTGTTTAAGTCAAACATTGTGATGTCGGGGTTATCTTTAAAGATCATACAGGTAACAACTTTGTCGCCAATGCCTAAGGGTTTTCCGGCACTGTCTTTTTTTACGTTCTTACCCATTTTCACGATTTCACCGGTACCTTCATGGCCTAAAACAACGGGGATTAAGCCGAAAGGATCGCGTTTGAATTCGTGCGCGTCTGTTCCGCAGACACCACAGCCTTCTACTTTAACCAAGATATCGTCATCACCGAGTTCGGGGATGGGGAATTCCTTGATGTCATAGTGTTCAAGGCTAGTAAGCATGGCAGCTTTTGCGGTCTTAGGAATAGGGCCGCTAGCTTTTGCGGAACTGCCGGTTGAAACTGCGCCGGCGTTCATGTTGGAAAGCACTTGTTTTACAATTGCTTCAATATCGTTTGAATTGATAGCCATACCTTTTCGCTCCTTATAGATTTTTGATAAGCGTTTCAAATACTTCTTTGCCGTAAGATGCAAGGTAAGTATCCTGTTCTTCGCTTCCGCCGCTTACCCCTAAGCCACCGATGACTCTGTCACCGACTTTTAAGGGTTCACCGCCGCCGAAGATTACAATCTGTCCCTGGTTGGTGAACTGAATGCCGTAAAGCGGCTGACCCGGTTGACTCAAACCTTTTAAAGTTATGGTAGACATTTTCAAAGAAACAACGGTATATGCTTTTTGAAAAGCAACATCGTAACTTGCAATGTAGGAATCATCCATACATTCTACCAAAACGGGACGGGCGCCTTCGTTGGAAATGGCAACAACTGCTTTAACGCCGATTTCCTTCGCCTTTTCTTCCACTTTTTCAGCGATTTTCTTCGCCATGCAAAGAGACATTTTTATGTATTTCTTGTTTGTACAAGAAGTGCATTTTTGAGCGTTTGCTCCTTCGGAGGTGATGTTTTTTACAACGGCTTCCACAATTTGAGATAAATTACGGTCGTCCATTTTTATGACCTCCGCTTATTTATTAAGCTGCTCCATAACTTTTCTGGTGATTTCAGCAATTAAGTCATTGCCTGCGCCTGCGCATTTACCTTCTTCACCGCGGATAACGCCGCAGCTATGGCAGCTTGCTTTACCGGCTTTTACATTGGGGCATACATCTGCAGGATGTTTACCCTTCATACCGAACTGTCTTCTGATTTCGTAGAGACGTTCTACCTGGTTTGTGTCGAGTTCTTTCGGACCGCCGAGCTGCTTAGATAAGAATAAGAGCTGAGCATAGAACTCTAAGGATTCCATCTTGTGGTAAGCAGCAAGGAGGTTGTCAGAGTAAGCGAGTGCACCGTGGTTTTCTAAGAGGAGTGCATCGAAGTGCTGTAAGTACTTCGTGATTGCACCCGGGATTTCAACTGTAGACGGTGTGCCGTATTCTGCAATCGGAACGCAACCTAAAGCGATAACTGCTTCGGGCATAATCGGCTGTGTCAGCGGAATGCCTGCGATTGCGAATGCTGTTGCATACATAGGATGTGCGTGAACGACAGACTGAACGTCCGGACGTTCTTTGTACACTCTCATGTGCATTTTGATTTCAG
>JAZRET010000109.1:0-1820 GCA_045660945.1 Congzhengia sp. | reverse complement strand
GGATATGTCATGCAAGCAACGGCGTATTGCTTAAACGGGCAGACGGCAACAGGAACGCAAACAAGGGTAGGGATTGCAGCAAGCAAGCGTGAATGGTTTGGAAAGACCGTCAGAGTGTATCGTGCCGATAAGCATGGATATCCGATGGAACTAATCGGGGAATATGTGATTGAAGATACAGGCGGGGATAACATCCAAAACGGAAAAGTCATTGATATTTGGCTTCCAACGTATGAAGAATGTAAAGTTTTCGGACGCAAACGTGTTGTTGTGTACCTGGGGGATTGATGAATGAAAAGACCAAAGAAAATGACGCGCACTCAAAAGGAATGTCTTAGCCGCAAAGGTTTCAATCCGAAAGATTATCGGTATATCGAAGAAGATGAAGTCGCTTGGCGGTTTGTTCACAAAGAAACAAATGAAACAGTATGGATCGAAAAGAAATGAAGAAAGGGGAATGAAGAATGAAAGTATCATTGTTGCACGTAGTAATGGAGAATTTCTGCGGTATTGAATTTCTCGAAACAGATTTATGGGATAAGACGATTATCTCCGGTTACAACAGAGAAGGGAAGTCTACAATCCGAAACGCGATTCTTTATCTGTTCACGGATAAGGACGCAAACAACAATTCGGTCGGTGATTCTATCAGACCGCACAACACAGACGGTGTTCGCAAAGACTTTGTAGAGATCAAGGTTTCTGTCACAGCAAAAGCAGATGATGAAGTGTATGAATTTACTAAGATTCAGCGGCAGAAATGGCTGAAAAAACGTGGTCAGGAAGAACAGGAATTTTCCGGCAACGAAAATGTCTATCTTATCAACGGTGTTCCCAAAACACAGAAAGACTTTACGGCGTTCGTTTCAGAGCATATCTGCCCTGTTGATGTGTTGCCGTTTTGTATCAATGCTAATGCGTTTCTGTCACTTGACAACAAGAAAAGACGGGAAAAGGTTTTGTCTTTGGCGCAAGACTTCTCGAATGAAGATGTGATTGCGACTGATCCTGAATTTGAGGAACTTCGTTCTGATTTGAAAGTCGGCACTCTTGATGAATTGTCAAAGCGGTCGAAAGCAACGATTAAGCGACTGAAAGAAAATCAGGAAACCTTGCCCGTGCGGATTGACGAACTGTCAAAGTCTATCATTCAGGAAGATTTCGCGGAACTCGAATTGCACAAGAACGCGCTGAAGGAAAAGCTGGTTGAATGTGAAGCAAAGGCAAGTGAAGAAATCGCTTTGCAGACAACGATCAGTAAAGCGAAAGGCGAGTTAGCCGCGCTTGTCGGAAAACTGACAGGATCAGTCAAGGATAAAAAGCACGAACTCGAACTGAAAATGTCGGATGTAAAGAGTGAATATCAGGCTATTGCAGCGAAGATCACGGCGTATGAAAGCGAACTTGAATATCTTGAACAGACTATCGAAAACAGGCAGAAAGCCATAGTAGAAACAGAGAGTAATCTTGACAAGGCTACTAAGCGTGAAATAGAGCAAATTTCGCTTTTCTGCCCTACGTGTGGACAACTTATGCCTACCGAAAAACAGGACGAAAATAAGGCAAAATTGCTTGAACAGAAACAGGCAGAGATGGATAGATATTCTGACTATCTCGATACACTCAAATCAGAACTGAAAACCGCAACGGAAAAGGCAAAAGCAATCCGTGAACAGTTGCCGGAAATGAAAGAGAACAGAGATCAAATCAATATCCAGGTTTCCGAATTGCAGAAAGAGATTTCCGCTTTATCGGAAGAAACTGTCAACTACGAAGATGATCCTGAATACGTTGCAAAGCAATCTGAAATCGAAAGCCTT
>JAZRET010000108.1:0-7475 GCA_045660945.1 Congzhengia sp. | reverse complement strand
AAATGTCATATAGGCAGGATCAAATAAAACCGTTTGCGTTTTCGCCTGGCCGTCGGATCTGTCTTTTAATGATCGCAATTTCATTTCCCATTTACTGTTATTGCGTTTGTATTCCTCCATGTTGTCCGGATCTGTTAGGTTTTCGCTGAATGTTAACGATAAAAAGGCGTCTGCGCTGTATTCTATGTTTGAACTGTCGCGGCCGCTGAAAAGTGTTATTTTGCCGTCTTTCATGCTGTCGCGGTTTACGGCCAATATGGCAAAAACAAAAGTGTTATATTTTACGGCGTAGGCCTTTAATGCTATGCAGGTTTCTTTTATTGTTTCCTGCAAGTCGTTACCCTTGCTGTTTATTAAATGCAAATAGTCAACGAATACGGCCGGCGCGTCTGTTTCCGTCGCCTCTGCGCGTTTGCCGATGTTCTCTAAATACTCAACTATATTATTTAATTCCGGCGTTATTTCGTTTGCGTCAATATAACGCGGTCTGTTTTCCTGGCGGTATTTCTCAATTTCGGCCGTTACTAATGCGCGTTCCTGGTCGTTCCATTTATAGCCCTGCCGGATTTGTTTTGATGTCATTTTATAACCATTGTTTTTATATAGGCGTGCGCTGATTACCCTTGATAACATTTGTTCCCGGCTCATTTCAAAATTGAAATATAAAACCGGCTTGCCGTTCCTGGTTATTGCCTCTGCTATTTGGCTACAAAGGGCCGTTTTCCCTGTGGCCGGTGCTGCGGCTAACAGGTTTAACGTTTGGTTTTCTACACCTCCATTTAACAGGGCGTCTAAAAAGTTAACGCCCGTTGCGTGCGGTTTATATATTTCTGTTTGTACTTTATCCAAAAAGGCCGCCAGGTCGTCAACTTCTGCAATTGCCGCCGCCGTTCTTTCGTTAAAACCGGCAGGATCTTTTATAAATGCGTCGTTAATGTCGTGTTCTTCTCCTGCAACATTACTAATTGTTGTTTTATATCCCATGCCCTTTAATTGCTGTTTTAATTCCTGCATTTGGGCTTTTGTCCTTTTGTCCGTTTCTGCGTTTGGATCGTTATCCGGGCAAATAATAAAACTTGCTGCCGTTGGCTTTTCCTCAAGGCGTTTTATTAATTTCTCGCCGTTACCAACGCCGTTTAATGCTATTGCCTGGTGTCCTGCCTCTATAAATGATAATGCGTCAAACAGGCCCTCAACTATAAAAACTATGTCGCCGTTATATAATGCGTCTGCGTTGAAAATGTCGGCGGTGCTGCCTTTTGGGTTTGGTGCTTTATATGCTGCGTTTGGATCTGTGGCCCTTGCTATATAAAATTCTTTATTGCATGGTGCTATAACTCGCGGCGTTGGGTATAATTTACCGCCTGTAAATCCTGGCGCGTTTGCCGGATCTGCGGCAGGATCAAAACCAATATTTAACGCCGCTGCCGTCTTTGTGCTTATGCCTCTATTGTTAATATATTCTCTTGCTGCCTGTCCTGTGGCCGGATCTGTTAACCATGCAGCGCATTTTTTATAATATTCCGTATAATCTGCCGCCGTCTTTTCTTTTTCCTCTATGTTGTTATTTTGCGGCTGTTCGGTGGCTGTTTGTTTACTGTCTATTTCAATATTTAACATTGCTGCCAGGTCGTCGGTTGCCTGGTTAAAATTCGTTATATTGTTTGTCTGCATATATAAATCAATTATTGATCCACTAAAGCCGCAACTAAAACACTTTAACCCGGTGCGGTCTTTGCTGTTGGGATCATACGTTAACCCGTCGCCATGTTCGCCATGATGACAACCAGGTAAGGGGCAAATATAACTTGTTTCGCCATTAACGCGTCGTTTTGCCTCCCCTGTCATTTGCGGTAAAATCGTGCGCCAATTGTTTTTTATTTCCGTTATTGCGTCTGCTCTTTTCATTTTCTTTTAACCTCCCGGCCCTTGTGATATAATCACAATAGGCGTTAATAAAAACTCAATAAAACTTTTATGTTGTGGTTTTGTTGTGTGTGCGTTTGTTAATGTCGGCGGCGGTCGGTGTGCGTTTCCGGCCGCTTTTATTTTATCCTCCGGCGCGACGCGTTAGCAAGTCGCCGCCGGTATGTATTATATTATTATATTATTATATTAGGTTGTATCGTAAAGTTACGATGTATATTGAATTTTCAACAATTTCGGCGTGTGCCGCTAATCCAATAAACCAATAAACTAATCCAATAAACCAATAAACTAATCTGAAAAACCAATAAACTAATCCAATAAACCAATAAATATTTTTATATTAGTCGGCTTTTTTTCTTCTCCATTTGATCGTCAATTTATCGTTTATTAGGCTTTTGGTAGGCGGTATAAATTCAAAATATGAATTGTCTATTTTCTTTGCCGGTGTGATTTCTATAAATTCATATTCTTTTAATGCGTCGCATTTATCCGGGTTTTGGATCAAATCAAAGGCCTTTTTAATTTTCTTAAACTCTAAATTATATAGGGCCGTTACGTTAACGGGTTTTCCCTTGTCTGTTAATGTTCCCCGTTTGCTTTCAATGTCTGCCAGGCGTTCCCGTAGGCGTGGGCACTCGTTTAATAATGTCTTGTAATTTATTTCCGTTGTTTTAGGTTTGCCCTTATATCCTGCCTGTAATATTTTATCCGTAATATATACAGCAATTTCTAACGTTATGGGCTCTTCCTGGTATGTTGCGCCCTTGAATAAATAATTAATTTCTAATGGTTTAACGTCGTCTTTGCCTGGCTTTTTATTTGTATTTGTTGCGTTTATTAAATTGCGCTGCCGTCTAAAATAACTCTCCTGTGTCGCTTTCCATAATTGGAAAATATAAGGGCTTGTTATTGTCATGGTGTCATTGTCTGCGTTATATCCATAATAGTTTAAAACGCTGTAACGGCTGCCGTTTGGCGTTATGCCTATTAATTCCTGCAATGGTTTAAATTGATCCTCCAGGTATAAAACGCCGGCGGTTTTTCGGTCAAGTGTTAATTGCTGATCCTGCAATTCTTCTTTTATGTCCTCTCCAATTAGGCCGCGCGGATCGTTTGTTATTGATTCAATTATGCCTTTAACATAAAAAGTTATTTGGCCGTCTTTTACAAATTCTTTTTTTATGTCGCCAACTGAATTTTGCATAATTGTACTAATTAACATAACGGCGTTATAAGGAATTTCCAGGGCCTTTGTTTCTTCAAATTCTCCCGTTTTAATTAGGTCTGCGGTTGGTGCGCTGTTTGTAATTTCGCCGGTTTCCTGGCTAATAAAATTTCGGTCAAGCGTTCCCATTTTTACAATATGACGCGGTGCAAACGCCTCCCATAATCCATCATTTGAAAAAATAGTGTAATTACCTATACCCATTATTGCGTTAGTTTCTTTTGCTTTTTCCTTTATTTCGCGGCGTGTCTGCCGGCCCTGTTCCTGCGCTGCGCGTTGGGCTTCTTCTGCTGCGCGTTTTATGTCTATTTCCTCAACTTGTTTATATACGTTATAAAATATGCTGCTTTCGTCGTCTAACAACTCAAACAACTCAAACATGGTATATTTTGATAAAATGTCGTCAAACAAATCAAGGCCGTATTGTTCCTTTAGAATTTCACTAAAAACAGGAATATTACGGGATATAAAGTCGTATAATTCCTGCTGCGATTCTATATCCTCTCTAATGTCTTTTAATACGTCGTTAAAACTCTCTATTGTGTCGCTAAAGTGTTCCCAATGTAAATTATTTGCCATTGGTAAAACCTCCCGTTTATTTTACAAGGCCTCTAAATTCTAATATTTTTTCGTAGGTTTCGGCGTTCTTTTCTCTATGATCGTTTAACGCCTGGTTTATTATTTCCTGGTACGTTCTGCCGGTGCTGTGGCTCATTGTCTTAACGTACAAATAGTTTTCGGCGGTCAAGGCGCAATTAATACGCGGTGATTTAACGCCCTTGCGGCCCTGTTTTACCTCTTTTAACAATTCTAATGCCTGTTCCTCCGTATAGGTTTTGCGGCCCTTTTGTTGTGTTTCCTGTGTTGCTGTTTCTTCTTGTGTTGCCTGTGTTATTGTTTCTGCAACTTTTGAAAAGTCCTTTTTTGCCATTGCTGCGCCCTCCCTTTATGCGTTCAGTATTTCATATATTAATAAATAATCCTGCGCCGGTTTGCTGTTCGGCGCATAATCAAATATTGACTTTTGCAGGGCTGCCGCCTCCTGGATCGCAACGCCCTTGCGCACTTCTCCCAAATACGGGATAACCCTTTTATATGCCTCTGCCTCCAGGTTGTTTTTTAATTGCCGGTTTATAATTGGCCGTCTGTCGTATTGTGTTAATATAATTCCTTTTATTCTTAACCGGCCGTTTGTTTTGCGGATCTGTTCGGCGGTTGCCTCTATTTGTTGTAATGCCCTTATGTTGTAAATGTCGCTTTGCAGCGTGATTATAAGGCCGTCGGCCGCCTGCATTGCGTTATATTGCAATTCGCCAGGCGTTGGCGGCGTGTCTATGATACAAATATCATATTTATTTTTTATTGGCTCTAATGCCCGTTCAAGGCGTCGTGCTGATCCCGGCGCGGTCTTTTCCGTTTGTAAATTCCAATTGGCCGCAATAACATCAATGTTTTGCGTCGTGTGCTGTATTGTTTCGCCTGCCGGCGTTCCGTTCAGTATTTCAAAACTTCCGGGCCGGTTACTGTCTGCCGCCAGGCAATAGGTTAAATTTGCCTGCGGATCTAAATCAACAGCAAGGGCCTTTTTACCTTTAAAGGCTGCGGCTTGTAATAATGCTGCGGCCGTCGTGGTTTTGCCTGTGCCTCCCTTTTGGTTGCATATAGTGTAAATCATTGGTTTGCTGCCTCCGTTCTGCGTGTTGCCTCTGTTGCGCTGTGCTGTAAGGCTCTATTTGCCGTTTTAAGCGTGTTTATTTGTCCGTTAATGGTATTATATGCCCGTTTTCGTCTGTGGGCCGTTCTCTCGTTCATGGTTTGGCCTGTCGTCGGTTTTTTCGCCCATTGCTTTACATAATGTTGTTGCCTTTGTGTTCAAACAACAAATTTTTATAGCGGTTGCAACGGGCCGACGGCCCAAAACGTTGAAAAATGCGGTTTTTGTTTCAACTATTCCCAAAATGTTCATTTTCGGCAGCGTTGTTTTTAATAATATTTCGGCTCATATATAACCCGGCTTGTTACCTGGTCGCCGTTTTTATATTCGCATTTGTATAACGTTGCCTCAATGTCTGCCGCCTGGCGTATTGCCTCGCGGTCGTTTTCATAATAAACGGCCGGTTTCATGTTGCCGTTGCCCATGTCCTCCAGGCTGTCAAAATAATAATATGTTCCCTCTAACGGCGTTTCTGCTTTTGATAGGCCCAAATAATAATAGTGCTGCCCTTTTCCGTAGTCGTTACGGCCAAACGCCATATATAACAAATTGCCTTTGCCGTCGCTGCTGTGCGGCTCTCCCATTAAAAAACCCTCATGGATCGGCAGGCCGTAGGCCGTTAAAACCTCCTGCGCCTTTTCTGCCGGTAAACTCTCCGGCGGCAGCGCGTTTAACATTTGGTTGTAAACCTCTGCCGTTATTTCCTGGCCCGGATCTGCGTTAAATGTTTGATCCTGTCGCCATGTTTCCATTGTGTAAATTGCCATTTGCTGCGCCTCCACTATTTATTATAGTTGTTGTTTTTATTGTGTTTCGCGTGTTAATTATGCGTCTGCCGGGCCGTAGTTTTTGAGTAACCATTCAAAGGGAACAACGGGCCGCATATTGCCGCGCATTTCTAACGGTACGGCCTCGCCATGCCGTAGGCCTTTATAATATATGCTGTCATTGTCTAATATGCCCGTATATCCTGCGCCGGTCGTGTCGGCGTCGTGGGCCTCTTTTGTTGCTGCGTCAACAAGTATAAAAACGCCCTCGCCGTTGCCGGTTATATAGTCGCCCTCCGTTGGCGGCAAATTGGCCTTTATATATTCCAGGTCGCCCGGATCTGCGGCAGGCCGTAACCATGTCGCGCTATAATCCCATGCGTTAAAGTCTATTTCTTCATATAGGTTTATAAAGTCCTCCGCACTAACTTTTATAAATTTATGATCGTCTGTTATTGCCTCCGGGTTGCTTTCGCTTGTGCAATATTCGCGGCGTTCTGTTTCAATTGCCAGGCGTCGCCCGGCCGGATCTTCAAAATATAACCTCATGTTTTAACCCTCCATTAAATATAATTTGTCGCCAGGTATTCGGCCAACTCGTCTATATTGGCGTATTCTTTGCGCTCTTTTATTGCCTGGTCTAACGCCTCCCAAATAAACCCGGTTGCAACTGTTTCAAACGCCGGATAACATAACAGGGCTGTTATAATGTCCTGCGGTGTTTTAATGTCAAAACCGGCCGGCGTTGTGTTGTCGTGTAATGTAAAACCATTCTTTGCCCTATACATTTTTTTACCTCTTAACACTTATAATTATAATTCTTTTCCTAAATAATAAACCATGTTAAATTATTTTGCAAGTGTTTTTTGTTTTAATTGTGTATTATAATTTTCTTGTGTAAATTGTGTAAAATATTCCCATTTTGCGCTGATCGCACGCAAACGCCGTTATATATAAATCGTGCCGGCAGCACGCAACGCCCGGCCCTTTTTTCAAGGCCCTATTTTGCGATTTAAGGGCCTTTTATAATGTCTTTAATGTAGTTATCCATTATGCGAAAAAAGGCGCGGAAAACGCCAAATTTGCGCCGCCTGTCCTCCGGGTTGCAGGGTTTGGCCCTGCGTGTGCGCCCGGCGGCAGTGCTTGTTAAATCAACGGAAAAGAAAAACAGCACTCCGGGCCGACGTTGCCGCGTGTGCTGCTCTCCGATTTTCTTTTGATGAATTGTTATTCCAAACCTTATAAAGAAATAATTTATTTATAACAGCGCGGCCGCCTGGATCAAACAAGGCAGCAACGTTTATAAAAACGGTTTAACCCGTAGGCGTTCCGCGTTGCTATATTCAATTGTTAATTTCCGGCCTTTGCCCTCTGCTCTGCCTGCCAGGCTGCGGCCCGGTCTATTTCGGCGTTAATGCGTGCGCGGCGTTCTTCTTCAGTTTCGGCCGGTTCGGTGTTCGCCTGGATCTGCGTTAACTTGCTCTCGCGCACTTCTAACGGCACAAGGCCCATAAGTGTTTTAATGACGGCTGCATAATTCTTTACAAGGCTATTATAACCTTGTACGGCTGCGCTTGCTTTTGCGCCTCCCTGGTGCTGTCCGTTGGTGTAATGGTCTATTACGCCGTCGCGGTTTATTATTGCCTGCATTTCGTCAAGTGTTACCCTCATAAATGCGGCGTTTTCAATTAACGGCGTTACCAATGCCCTTTTATTGGCGTCTGCGCCCTCAAACAGCGCGGTTAATCGTTCTATTTCTGCCGTTATTTGTTCTTCTTTGGTTAACTTCTTCAAAGTCATTAACACCCCTTATAAAATCGTGGAAAATGTTTTTTCTAAC
>JAZRET010000107.1:0-2248 GCA_045660945.1 Congzhengia sp. | reverse complement strand
TTTCTTTAACCTTTGCAGCTTTACCAACTCTGTCTCTTAAGTAGTAGAGTCTTGCTCTTCTTACTTTACCCTTTCTTACAACTTCGATCTTAGCGATCTTGGGAGAATTAACAGGGAAAGTTCTTTCAACACCGGTACCGTAGGAAAGACGGCGAACGGTGAAAGTCTTCTGGATGCCGCCGTGCTGAATTTTGATGATTGTACCTTCAAACACCTGAATTCTTTCACGGTTACCTTCCTTAACCTTTACGTGCACTTTAACTGTGCTACCGACTTCCAGTTCAGGCAAATCTGTTCTGATCTGGTCTTTGGTTAATTCCTTAATCAAATCCATCAAAAACTCCTCCTCTCTTGCAAGAACGTTCATACTCGATACAAAGCCGACAGAGGACCGTCCGTAATACGGCGCTGAGCTTACACAAACTCGCGCAGATATATATTATAATATAAATTTTCCAAAAAAACAAGCCTTTTTTTAAAATTTTTCAAAAAACTTTGAAGAAACGAAAAAACGCATCGCCAAATGTGCGATGCGTAAATTCGTGATGTTAATGGTTTGCAATCAAACGCTTCTTACTACTTTGTTAGAACGAAGGCATCTGGAGCAAACATGTAATGTTTTCGGTGTACCGTTTACAACTGCTTTTACAGTTCTGATGTTCGGTTTCCAAGTTCTGTTGCTTCTTCTGTGAGAATGGCTGACTTTAATACCGAATGTAACACCTTTTCCACAAATTTCACATTTAGCCATCTATCGCACCTCCATAAACTTACGAAAATAAATTACTTTTTTAAACAGCAAATATCATTATAACAGAAAGTTTTCAAAAATGCAAGCATTTTTTTTAAGATTTCGTTTTTTTTATATCTGCACCCTGGATTAGTGAATGATTCTTGCGGAATATACGCCGTCTAAAGCGGAAAGTGCAGCGATTACACTATCGCTTGCATCGCCATCTAAATCCATAATGGTGTATGCATTATCTTTTTTGCTCTTGCTTACGGTGTTAGCAAGTTTTGCGCCGTTATCAGATGCTACTTTTGCGAGAGACGCGAGCATATCAGGAGCATTTTTATGAGCTACTGTGATTCTTGCGCCACATCTGGGAGCATCACAATCGGGGAAATTCACGGAATTTTTGATGTTACCGTTTACCAAAAAGTCGCGAAGTTCATCTGCCGCCATCATTGCGCAGTTATCTTCAGATTCCGGTGTGGAAGCACCAAGGTGCGGGATTGCAACAACGTTTTCCATAGAGAGAACTGCGTCGTTCGGGAAGTCTGTTACGTAGCAGGAAACTTTTCCGCTTTCTAAAGCGACTTTTAAATCTGCGTCATTTACCAAAGAACCGCGCGCGAAATTTAAGATTCTGATGCCGTCTTTCATTTTGGCAAAAGCATCTTTATTGATAGAACCGTTTGTAGCATCATTTGCCGGCATATGAAGTGTTAAGTAGTCACTCTTTTCAAACACCTCATCCATAGAAGCAGCACAAACAACGCTGGGAGATAATTTCCAAGCTGCGCCAACAGAAAGAAAAGGATCAAAACCGATTACGTTCATACCGAGTGCTTCTGCTGCGTTTGCAACCATAGCGCCGATTGCGCCAAGACCGATGATGCCAAGTGTTTTGCCTTTGATTTCGGGGCCCACATAAGAACCCTTACCTTTTTCAACGGTTTTCCCAACATCGTCGCCGGAGAGCGTTTTAGCCCATTCAATACCGGCAACAACCTTTCTGGAAGAAAGGAGAAGTCCTAAAAGAACGAGTTCTTTTACGGCGTTTGCATTTGCGCCCGGAGTGTTAAACACAACAATGCCTTTTTCTGTGCATTTTTCAATCGGAATATTGTTTACGCCTGCACCTGCACGAGCAACACCTTTTAAACTTTCGGGGAGCTCCATGTCGTGCATGGAAAAAGATCTTAAAATGATGCCGTCAGGATTTTCGCAGGAATCGGAAACGGCGAAGTCTGCGCCTAACTTATCAAGACCGCATTTTGCAATTTTATTTAAGGTTAAAATATCAAACATTTTTAAAAACGACCTTTCCTAAATCGAAAATTATTTATTTTCAGCTTCGAATTTTTTCATAAAAGCAACTAACTTTTCTACGCCTTCCATCGGCATTGCGTTGTAGATGCTTGCACGCATACCGCCAACCGAACGGTGACCCTTGAGGTTGACAAAGCCTGCAGCGGTTGCCTCTTTGATGAACTTTGCGTTGAGCTCGTCATCACCGGTGAT
>JAZRET010000106.1:0-5412 GCA_045660945.1 Congzhengia sp. | reverse complement strand
CAGCATCAGCCCGAAGTTTTGTCTACTAAAACCAAGCGAAAAGAGGACAAATACATTGATATTAGGACTATTGAAAGATATTGCTCGGAGATTTTTGGAACTGCTTTTAATATGTGTAGGAATTTCATCCATAATAACACTCTTTTACAAGATGGGTGTTTTTGAAAGCCAGGGATTTGTAAATTCTGTGTTGCTAATTGGATGGTTAGGATTTCTCGCTCTGAATTTTGTGTTCTTGAGAAGGTACTATTATGATTTTGTAAACAATCAGCTCTATTTTTTCGTGACAATAGTAGCACACTTTATTTTTACCGTGATCACTTTAATAGCTTGTCGTTTTCATTCTCATGTGCTTTTCAACTGGCTATTTGCTGTCACAAAATTTGCGATGCGTTCTAATATGAGTACAGGAATTTTCTGTTCCGTATTGATATTCCAAGCGGTTGGTTTTTTATTGATTTTCCTTTCACCGATTGGGATGTTCTGGCTTACTAAGGATGAGGTTGAGATTGAAGAGTGACGAAGAGGGGGAGATTTTATGTTTAGGAAAAAGCAAATCTGTCCGAACTGTAAAACCGGAGCAGAAACTTATCATTTGGATGCGCATACAGATGTTTGCCCTTACATAGACTATTTAGGAAAAGGGAAATGCCCCTTTTACAAACCTCTATCAAAACAAGGGAAATTGCATTTGGTTTATGATGCTTTAAAACGAATGCTGAATATATAAAAACGGACTACAGTGTTTTCCTGTAGTCCGTTTTTTTAAATGAAAAATCCGCCGTTTGGACTCAAAATCTGTCCTGTGGTAAAGGAAGAAAACTCATCGGATGCCAAAAAGAAAATTGCTTTTGCAACGTCTTCCGGTGTACCGATTTTGCCGAGTGGCGTTTCGTCTTTAAGAATTTCCATATCTTCCTTTGAAAGGTGTGCGTTCATATCTGTTTGAATTACGCCGGGTGCCACACAGTTTACGCGGATGTTTGATGGTGCAAGTTCTTTTGCGAGTGCTTTTGTTGCGCCAATCACCGCGGCTTTCGATGCGGAGTAGTGCACTTCGCACGATGCGCCACATAGTCCCCAGATAGAAGAAACGTTTATGATAGAGCCGCTCTTTTCATGAATCATTTGTGGAAGCACTGCGGAAGTCATATAAAACATTCCTCCAACGTTTACTTCATAGATGCGCGAGGCTTCTTCGGGCGTAATATCTGTAAAAAGTGCCTGTTTTGAAATTCCTGCGTTATTTACCAAAACGCCTATAGTTCCCAGTTCTTTTTGCACGGTTTCTGCAATGCGTTTTGCTACATCGGGATTTGAGACATCGCCTTGCACTAACAGTGCGCGTCTTCCGAAAGATTCAATTTTCTCTGCCACTTCTTTTGCGGCAGTTTCATTTTTTTCAAAGTTAATTGCCACATCAAACCCTTGCTCTGCAAAGTAAATGGCGGTTTTTGCTCCGATGCCGCGGGAAGCCCCCGTAATGAGCACTATATTTTTCATCGGTATCACCTTTTCATTCTTTTTTCTTATTTTACCATAAAAAATCTTTAATTTCAAGTCGCGGGCGCTTCGTAATTTATGATTTCGCCCTCTTCTTTTACAGCGATGTCTTCTATATATTCCGCGGTTACACTAACTTGAACGGTTGTGTCGTCAATTTCTTGAAACGAATGTGAAAATGAGACGGGAGTAGAATTGGTGCGCGCCTCACTATCTATTTGGGATTTTAACTGGTTTACACCGTCCGCTACAGTACTGTCGAGTGTTAACCGTTCCTCTGTCACAGACACCTCGCGGTAGACGGTTTTAGAAAATGTGATTCCCAAATACTTACCGAAGAAAGAGATATCGGTTTTCTTTGCAGTTTCATCGAAATCTTTAAAAGGGGCTTTCTTCTTGTGAAACAGCGGAATATTTTTTCCAAATAAGGTGAGAGTATAGTGGCTTTTTTGCTTTCCTGTTTCTGTGCGGGTCTGTACCAGACGAGAAAACACTTGTGTTTTTTCATACCAAACACGTGCAAAAATCTGTGCATCTGCGTGCACATAACGGATTTCGGGCTTTAAAGAAGCGGGAATTTTTCCGGTAACCAGAACTGTTCCTTTCAAAACGGTATCTCCTTCTTTTACAACGGGGATCCCATTTTTCACAATCATAGAATCGATGAGTCCGTCTTTTGCAGCTTTTACGTTGCAGTAAAGGTTGGCGTCCACGATCTCCGGCACCGGAAACCCCTCACGCACATCTACGATGAGTTTTGAGCCGGTCTTATCTATCCATAACCAGGAAAGGTCAGGGAGTTTTAACAGTGCACGGTGCTTTAGATGTCCTTGGTCTATATTTCTTAAAGGTGTTCCGATTTTTACGCCTTCTTCTTCTAAGACACGTAAAATATCTGCAGTTTTTACCTTATGATTTCCCGTAATTTCAATTGCCCAGACAAATTGATTGATTCCGATGATAAAAGTACAAAACAAAAACGCACCCAAAATGAGGAGTTTGCGTTTTCTGTAACGGTATAGAAGAAAAGGAAATCCGTGCTTTGCAAGGATGTGGATATGAACGCCGGTGTGGTAGCCGATTGGGATTAGTTTTTTAAAGCCACGCACGGAGATACGGCATTTTACTGTTTTTTCGGAGATTTTTACAATATCCCAAAGTAAAATATTTTTTTTCGTACACACATTTAAGAACCGTTCGGGAAAGTTGCCACTCACGGTAATGGTGAGATATCCTCTTAAAAAGAATAAAATACTGGGTAGTGACATATTGGCTCCTTTACGAAAACGACACGGAAGAAATGAGACCGCACACACCAACCTCGTCGTCTGTGATCAGTGTGATGGCAAGATTTTGTCCGGTCACAGTGATGATATATGTTTTGCACGCAAACTGAATTTTGTTTTCCTCATATTCCAAAACGGTTTTATAGTTTTCAATCCTGATTTCTGTGTTATCAAGTATTGTAATGCGTGGGATATCAAGGAAAACATCAGTTGGAAGATCTAAATGTTTTGCGAATTTTTGTGAAAAGGATTCTTTTGATTTTTTGCGCTTCCTGTTGTCTTTCACGGTCTTCACCTCGGTAATACTTATGCGTGGAGAATCATAAACATTACAGGAGGTGAGGCGTTTGAAACAGAAAAATGGAAGAGTTTTTTTCTTTGTAGTTTTATTTGGTGTTCTGTTTGTTGGGTATCCAAATATCGTTACCAATACTGTAAAAGAGGCGCCCTTTCTTTGTTTTGATGTGGTGATCCCGTCTTTGTTTCCTTTTTTTGTTCTTTCATCTTTTGCCGTGAATACCGGTTTTTTAAAGGCGGCAGGAAATTTCATTTCACCCGTGGCAGAGTTGCTTTTTTCTGTAAGCGGAAGCGGGGCGGCGGCCTTTGTAACCGGCCTTTTGTGTGGCAGCCCAACGGGAGCAAAAACCGTAGCAGAGCTTTACCAAAAAGGGATGATAGAAAAAGAAGAAGCAGAGCGCTTATTGGGGTTTTGCAACAATGTTAGCCCCGTTTTTGTTATTGGTGCGGTGGGAAATCTAATGCAGGATACAAGAATCGGAAAAGCGCTTTTTATTGTTCATGTCATCGCGGGAGTTTTTACGGGGATGATTCTTTCCATAGGTCACAGAAAACACCGTCAAGAAGAAAAAATGACAGTTTTTTCGGTTGGTTTTGGAGAAGCTCTCACGGATGCAGTGAAAAAAAGTGTAAAGACGATGTTAGATGTATGCGGCTTTGTAGTGCTGTTTTCCGTTGTAATTTCTTTTATGAAACTATTTTTTCAGAAAATCGCGGTTGCGCCTTTATTCGCAGAGATACTTGGAGGCATTCTTGAGATGACGGTGGGCGCAAAAGAAATTTCTTTATCAAACGTAGCGTTTTATGTAAAAATGGTGCTACTTTCATTTGTTTTGGGATTTGGGGGATTGTGCGTCTTTTTTCAGGGATGCAGTAGTCTTATAGGCACAGGTCTTTCCGCAAGAACGTATTTTTATGGGAAATTACTGCATGCTGGGATTTCTGTTTTGCTTATGATGTTATTTTTCGCGTTTCAAAATAAAAGAAATTTGCTTTTTCACGATGTGGGTACAATCGGTATTTTTTTGGGAATTTTCCTTTTGTTTTTCGTCGCAGTTCTCATCGTTGACAAACGAGGGAAAAACACATATAATAAAGAAAACAGAGGATAAAAGGAGAAAGAAAAATGGAACAACGAGAAAATCCGTTTCCGTTTTCTATGGATAACAAACGTTATCACACACTCAATTACCATTGCCAAATGAAGTTTGGTAAACGTGTGTTTAAAGCCGTCATCAATGCGGGATTTACCTGCCCGAATATTGATGGAAGCGTAGGATATGGAGGATGCAGTTTTTGCTCGGGTGGCGCGGGTGAATTTGCAAATGCGCCGATACTAACGATTACAGAACAATTGACAAAAGAAAAAGACCGCATTTATCAAAAGTACGGTGAAGTTTCTTTGGTTGCATATTTTCAAGTACATACCAACACCTATGCGCCGGTTTCTGTTTTGGAAGAAAAATACCGGGAAGCGCTTTTATTTCCCGGCGTGGTTGGAGTTTCTATCGGTACACGGGCAGACTGCGTAAGTGAAGAAGTGGTTTCACTTTTAAAAACACTTTCGGAAGAATGCTATTTAACCGTAGAACTTGGACTGCAAACGGTGCACGATCAAACGGCAAGGGCGTTTGGCAGAGGATATGACTATGATGTGTTTTTGGATGCATATACCCGATTAAAAAAGGCGGGAATCCGCGTTTGCGTGCATCTGATTAACGGACTTCCCGGTGAAACGCGTGACATGATGGTGGAAACGGCACGAAAGGTTGGAAGTCTTCGACCGGATGCCGTGAAAATTCATCTGTTGCATATTTTAAAAGGAACAAGAATAGAAGAAGATTACATCAACGGCACGCTGGTGCCACTAAAAAAAGACCAATATATTGATGCCGTTTGCAGGCAACTTGAAGTTTTACCTCCGGAAACGGTGGTAGAGCGTATCACGGGAGACGGTGCAGGAGAAAAACTTTTGGCGCCGAAGTGGAGTTTGGATAAAATCTCGGTCTTGGCCGCAATCGACAAAGAACTTTTTATGCGAGGCACATATCAGGGAATATTTTTTGAATAAAGAAAAAACGGATGTCTTAGACATCCGTTTTTTTCTTTATTCGTGGTTTTCATTTTCGTTATCTCGCAGATAATCATAAATTGTGTTGTTTTCCTGCGGTTTTTCCGACGGGATTAAAGTTTCATCGGAAGGTTTTCCAATGACTTCGTCGGGAGTGTCCAGCGTGGGAACGGCAGGAAGACTTTCTACGGTTTCTTCCGGAATAGATTTTGCTGCCGGTGTGATTTCGCAGGGAAGCACAATGGTAAACGTACT
>JAZRET010000105.1:0-2670 GCA_045660945.1 Congzhengia sp. | reverse complement strand
GATCTGGCAGAAAGCATCCACGAGCGGGGTCTGCGGGATCAGATCAAGCTGAAAGCCGGTATCTTCGGTGCGGAAGCCTGGAGCCAGAAGATGCGTGAGGACATTCAGAACAGCCTGGGCATCAAGGCCTACGACATCTACGGTCTCACCGAGACTACCGGCCCCGGCGTTGCATTTGAATGCTCCGAGCAGACCGGTATGCACATAAACGAAGACCACTTCATCGCAGAAATCATCGACCCCGACACGGGCGAAGTGCTTCCCGAAGGTAGCAAGGGCGAACTCGTCTTTACCGCGATTACCAAAGAAGCATTCCCGCTTCTCCGCTACAGAACACGTGATATCTGCGTACTCTCAAGAGAAAAATGCTCCTGTGGAAGAACCTTTGTGAAAATGACAAAACCCATGGGCAGAAGCGACGATATGATGATTATCCGTGGCGTAAACGTATTCCCGTCACAGATTGAAACCGTTCTTTTAAAAGAAGGTTATTCTCCCAACTATCAGATCGTGGTTGACCGCGAAAACAACAACGACACATTAGATGTAAATGTTGAGCTCACACCGGAAATGTTCTCCGATACCGTTCGCTCGGTAACCGACAGAGAGAAAAAACTTGCCGGCGCAATCCAGACAATGCTCGGTATCAATCCCGTTGTGCATCTTGTGCCGGCAAAAACAATTACAAGAAGCGAAGGAAAAGCGGTTCGCATCATCGATAAAAGAAAACTTATCTAAAAAAGGAGGAAACACTATGACCATCAGTCAGTTATCCATTTTTGCAGAAAACAAACCGGGAACACTCGCTGAAATCACACACGCTTTGGGTGGTGCGGGCGTAGATATTCGTGCAATGTCCATTGCCGACACCTCCGACTTCGGTATTTTCCGTATGATTGTGAGTAACACCGAAAAAGCAAAAGAAGCGCTGACAAATATCGGTTGCATCGTTTCTGTAACGAGTGTTATCGCAGTTTTGATTCCGGACAGCCCCGGTGCTTTAAACGATATTTTAACACTGTTTGCCGAGAGCGGTGTAAACTTAGAGTATATGTACGCATTCGTTACAATGTCCAAACAAAATGCCTACGCAGTACTCCGTGTGGAGGATAATGCGCAGGCGATTGAACTGCTTTCCAAAAAAGGCATTCAGTTTGTATCGGATGAAGACATCAAAGCATTATAAAGTGACTTTGACAAAATGCACAGAGCGTTTTTGTGCAGGTCTTTTCTTGTAAAAACAAGTTTCAGGTAGGAATTCGCTTTTGGCGAATTCCTTCTTTTTTTGCGCACAAAAACTACGGACAAACGTCACCTCTCGACGTATCTATATACGCCTTCCGGATTCCGTTTGCCCGTTCTGCACTATTTTCTCAAAGCCACACGCAAAAAGGCGTTCCATTTGGAACGCCTTTTTTAGTTTGTTATTTTGTTAAAATAATTGTTTTTTCGCCTTTGGTTTTGTTACCATCATAAATTTCATACTCTGCATTGATTTCTAATTTTTCTACCTCGGAAATGTTTTCTAGGGAAAGTTCGTTGATTGGAACAACATACTGTGTCTTGGCTTTTTTATGCGGTTCCATACGCCCCGAACCAAAAGAACCGACCATCATAAAGTCATTTACAGAGATGTCCCCGCCAGTAAACCATGCCTCATAATCGGTTAAATTTTCAATAAGGAAATAGTAAGATACCCATGTGTTTTTCTTTTCGATTTCCGTCAATGTAACCTTAATACCTGCTTCGTTAAAAATCACTTCGCCAACCTGAAGTTTTGTTCCTGCAGAACCGCTTTCGCTTCCGCTCGGTTTGTCGCTTGAAAGTTTTACGGTGTTTGCCTTCCCGTCCCATTCAACGCCTAAATCCAAGGCATTTGCGATACCACGAACAGGAAGATACGTTGTTCCGTCAATGATAAACGGCTCTACATAGTTTCCGTTTGCATCTGTCGGTTTTACTTCTGTTCCGTCCATCGTGATTTTGATGTTGTTATAAGATAATTCCTTTGTTACGGTTCCAACGGTTGCAAAAACTGTGGGAACGAGTAGTGTGCCAATGAGAATACCCACGATTAAACCTTTTAACTTTTCTCTCATTTCTCTTCTCCTTTATGTAAGTTTAAGAAAAAAGGCGTTTCAAAAGAAACGCCTTTTTCTTTAGATTAATAATTTTCTGCACGAACTTCAAAATAACTCTTCGGATGTGCACAAACCGGGCAAACTTCGGGTGCTTTTTTGCCGATAACTAAATGTCCGCAGTTTCTGCATTCCCACATAATTTCGTCTGCTTTTTCAAACACTTTCTGCATTTCTACGTTAGAAAGAAGTTTTAAATAGCGTTCTTCATGTGATTTTTCAATTTCTGCAACCATGCGGAATTTTGCTGCAAGTTCTGCAAAACCTTCTTCTTCTGCTTCTTTTGCAAATGTTGCATACATATCGGTCCACTCATAGTTTTCGCCATCTGCTGCAGCTTTTAAGTTTTCGGCAGTATTTCCGAGTTCACCTAATGCTTTAAACCACATTTTTGCGTGTTCTTTTTCATTATCTGCTGTTTTCTGGAAAATTGCTGCAATCTGTTCATATCCTTCTTTTTTTGCAACACTTGCAAAATAAGTGTACTTGTTTCTTGCCTGGCTTTCACCGGCAAATGCCGCCATTAAATTTG
>JAZRET010000104.1:0-11947 GCA_045660945.1 Congzhengia sp. | reverse complement strand
TCGGGGAACAGATACCGCTATTTCAATTTCGGTCAAACTGCACATAGCGATATGCGCGTGATGTTCGACTTTTCAAAGTGCGACACAATCAACGTTTCCTGCGCAAGCAACACAAGCAATATCATCTTTTACGGCACGGATTTGTGGATTAAGGGCGCAAAGGTCAACGCTTTTAACTCCGGCACAGGCGCTACCGGCTGTGATATTCAAATGATAGCAAGCTCAAACGCGGGCTCGGTCAACATTGAAAACTGCGTATTCGATGTTTTAGCAACGGCAAACGGACGTATAAGCGACGCAGGAACTTATATAAACTGCGATTGCACCGTCAAATCCAAAGGCGGAAGCGCGTTCTGTTTTTCGCCCGTATCGGCTAAACTCCTGCGCGTCATAGGCGGGCGATTCCTTGCTTACGTTACGAATACATCGAGCTATACGGCGGCGGTATTCTACACGGCTTCGGCGCAGTCAAGCGCGGTCACAATCGCTCAAAACATAAACTGCCCGACTATTTCATACAGCGACGGAAGCACGACTTTCTATCAGCAGTATTTATCGGTAGGTTACGCAGGCAAAACGTTTATTGATTTTGTGGTATCGACCATGAACAGCACCGGCACATATAACACGATTTCAAATCAAGTTTGGCAGTCCAAATCATATTGATAACAGAGGAAAGGCGGGGAAAATCCCCGCCTTTTTTTATCTTTTTTTTCGCCATTGGTGCTTATTATACTGCGTTCTATCATATATAACACTTAACGACCAATAAGGGCAACCTTGTGAGCCGTTAGGTGTTATGCGGGTCAAAGGAAAGACGACAAGGAATAATTCAACCTTATCGTCGTATATAACAATTTTCTCAATAAGTTTATCAAATACGGATTTGAGGATATGGGGGTCATTACTATCAATATTCAAAGCGCATTCGTTCAAATAGTTTTCGACCATTTCAACGCTTATTACGCTTGTTTCAATACTTTCAAGGCGGGCAAGTTTGGCATTCAATCCGGCTAACTCTTTTGAATAATCCGCTATCAATTCCGCGTTTATTTCTTTTGTCACTTCATCCGCTTCAATTTGCTGTTTGCGCAAATCCTTTACCGTATCCATGACAAAACGCTTGCGGCTTTCTGCGGCTTCAAATTCTTCTTTCACAAGGTCCGGCGTATCATCAGTTTGACTGACTATGAACGCGGCGATTTCCTTTATCTTTTCCGGCGTTAAAATGTTCTTCTTGATTTGAGCGATACAATATTCTTCAAGGATATCTTTTCGGATGTTCGTTCCGTCACAATTCCCGAATCGTTTTTTTGACGAGCAAATATAATTCGTGTATCCATTCGGATTACGATACTTTTTCGGTCCTTTTGAGAAAGAGCCGTTATAATGTTTCCCGCATTTAGCACATACGATTTTGCCCGTCAAAGGGTAGAATCGTTTTGTTTGTCGTGGTTTTGGTTTTTGCTCGGTATCGCCGTTCCGCGTCTGCGCCGCCTTGAATGTTTCCGCGTCGATAATTGCAGGGACGGAATTTTCCATTACCAACGGCTCATAGCCCGTTACGTCGAATCTGCGCGTGCCGATATAGAAATCGTATTTGAGCATATTGTTTATTGTTGAGCTTGAAATGTTGTTGCCGTTTTTGGTGCGCACATCGCGGCGTATCAATTCGTCACGGATATAATTTTGCGAAAAGCCGTTCAAATACATATCGAAAATAAGCTTTACGACTTCCGCTTCCTGCTCATTGATACAGAACTTTTTGCGCGGCTTACCGCGTGTAAATTCGCCTGTTTCGTAAACGTCGTAGCCGTAGGGAACAGGACCACCGAGATAATATCCCTGTTTAGCGGCAATATACATTCCTGCGCGGGCGTGCGCGGCGATAATATCGGATTGTAGTTCGTGCATGGCAAACAGATTCGTGCCGGAGAACTTGCCGTGCGGAGATGTGAAGTCAATCGGCTCGATTACACTTTCAATTACGATGCCGTGCTTCCCCATAAGTTCGTGGTTGGTGTTAAGCGCGTCCCGCGTGTTACGGAACGAGCGTGAAAAACTGAAAACAATAATCCGGTCAAATTTATTGCGTCCTGCGTCATACATCATTTCTTCAAGCGCATCGCGTCCGGCTGTTTCTTTGGCTGTTTTGGCTTTATCAATATATTCGCCAACATACTTGTATCCCTTGCTTTCAAGGTATCGTAAACATTCCTCTTGTTGATATTCAATCGAAAAACTTTCCGCCTGCATTTTTGACGAGAAGCGAATATAAATGACCGCGCGGATCGTTGAGCGCGTTTCTGCGTGTTTGTCATAAATAATCATGGTGCTTGTTTATCCTTTCATGTTCAAATAAAACTTCATAAATTCCCGATACAATTCTTCCTTTGTTTCAATCGGGATATTTTCATTCTCAAAGACTTCCTTAGCCCGCGCCAACAGGTCGAACGCTTCGTCCTTGACCGCTACGCCGAAATAATCAAGACCGACACCGAACATTTCAGCGATGTGTTGCAGCGTTTTTAAGCTCGGTGTGCGCTGTCCGACTTCGTAACATGACAACGTAGAACGTGACACGCCTATCTTTTCAGCGAAATCGTGTTGCGTCATTTTGCGGCTTTTGCGCAGGTTTTTAATCTTAATTCCTATCATGGTAACACCTCTTTTCTATCAACATCTAACATTATAACACATATTGTTGCAAAATGTAACAATATGCACAAAAATATTGGACCTATTTTGTGCAGTCCTACAAAATGCCTATAAAGTGGCACAAAATGTCAAAAATCTATTGCATTTTGTAAAAATTTGTGGTAAGATATGGATGTCGGGTGGGGGAACACACCGGCAGAAAGGACATAAAGAAAATGACAAGAGAAGTTTTAGAAAAGATTGAAAAACAATATCCGGCAGTAAGGGCGCATATCGAAGCATTAAGACGAGATTACAAAGCATTTAATAATTCGTGCCGTTTAGCAGGCGAGTACACACAGGCGCTTCGGGACGCAGGTATAATAACCGAACGCGAACGGCAGATACTGTTTGTTTATACCACGGTTTAAGTCGAAACGGGCGCTTCGCCCGTCTTGCAGGATTGACCGCCTGCAACTGATGATGACAGGTCGGAAAGGATAAAGGAAATGAAGCTTTACGGCGAAGAACTTAAACAGTCGATAATAGCGACGAAAAAGCGCTTGCAGGACGCGATTGACCGCCGGTGGGAACGGATTGACAACTGCGAAACCGATATGGACGATTGCTTCATAAGTCAGCACGTCGAAGAAGATGGCGTGAGGGAATGCAATATGCAGATAGCAATACTTGACAGCGATGACGGTTGTATGGATTGCGAAGCGATTTTCGATGAAAACGGCAAGGAAGTAAGCGTACACGGCTTTTTCAACAAGTGGAACAAATGGACGGTTGTAGGCAACGGGATATTCGCTTCTTCCACCGAAGCGCTTTTGAAAAAGACCGGATGGACGAAAAAGACAATCCGCGTTCCGGCTTGGACGAAATTCATAGCGGGCGGACGCGGGATGTGCGGCGTGATGAACGGCTCGACAGAGGTTGTACGCTGGCATACCAATATGAAAACCGGCGAATACATAGGTTATCCCGATTAAATAAATATGCTGACCCACCGGCAACACGGGGAGAAAGAGATAATGAAATGAACGACAGAGAAAAACAAATCCTTTGCACCGCGCTTACCAAATACGGGATTGACAAACAGACCGATATGATGATTGAGGAAATGAGCGAACTGACAAAGGCGCTTTTGAAACTCCGGCGTTTTCACGATAGTATATCGCTTGCGCCTGCGCTTGCGGCGAACGTGATTGAGGAAATCGCTGACGTTGGCATTGTTCTTGAACAAATGCGGATTTATTTCAGTCCGGCGGCAGTCGATGAACAGAAGCAATACAAGTTAGATCGGCTTGCAAAAATGTTAGGAATCGAGGGATAAGAAAATGGACGATAGGTTATTCAAGTTTTTGCTTCGTTGTCAACGTCGGCATAACACGCCGGATTTGCATACATTTTACATAGATATAAAAGGCGGCAGGGCTTACGTTGAATGCAGAGGTCACGCAGTATATATCCAAAGCAGGATATACGGAATTGATAACGACAAAGTAACAGAGTGGTGCGGAACTACAATAGCGGCGGCGAATCGCCTTGAAAAGCTCGGCGCGGATTATATGACGATAGATATGTGAGGTGCGATGAAATGGCAAGATACATTGACGCGGATTTAATGTCAGAAGCAGAGGATAGGGCATTTTTGGCATTAAAAGAACGATATAAAAATCTTGAAAATTATTTTTCGTATGAAGATGTTCATAAGAGAATACAGCTTTTGATTAAAGGAGCACCTACCGCCGATGTGCAGAAAGTGAAGCACGGCAAGTGGCGCGAATGTCGTTTCGGTAATGGTATAACTGTTCCATTCAGAAAATATTATATTTGTAACCAGTGCAACCACACTTCACAAAAGAAATCACGTTACTGCCCAAATTGCGGTGCAAAGATGGATGGAAAGGAGTAAAGACAATGGTGAAAATAGACATTGAAATGCCGACATATTGTTATGATTGCCCGTGCCAAAACGGAGAGAACGGAAAGTGCCAAATAAGCGGTAACTATACTGACGGGAAAAGACCATTTGATTGCCCGCTTACAGAGGAAAAGAATGGCGAATGGCGTAGCGAAATTGTCAAAAGGAAAGATTGGAAAGGAAATGCGCATTCATATATTCAACCTATTTCCTGCTCCGTATGTCATAAACCGGTGATAGAGCAATATCCGTATTGTCCGTACTGTGGTACAAAAATGGATGAAAAGGACGGAGAAAGATGAAGATAAATAACGATATGTTAAGTCGAGCGCTCGATAAGATTATTGAGGAGTATATAAAAGAAAACGATTTAGAAAAAGTCCGGCACGGGAAGTGGGAGTGTGTCCATATAGACTATGATATACGGTATAATGTGGTTACAATGCGATGTCCGATTTGTAAGAGGTGGCATTCGGAAGTGTATTGTTACGGCAATCCCACAGAAAATGTCAACTACTGCTCATACTGTGGCGCAAAAATGGACGGTGATAAAAATGTATAAGGTCATTAAAACAATCGCTGTATGCGTTATAATAGTCGGCTTCTTTTGGATGTTCGGCACGGTAGGCGCAAACGATTACGCATTGTTTAACGGCGAATATATGCCGCTTTCGGAAACAATAAAAGGCGTGATGACCGGCGCAGGTGTATCGCTTGCAGGCGGGCTTCTGTACTTTTTCACGGCGTATATTCAGTATGAAAAAGGCAAACGCCGGAACACCGACAAAGAAAGCAAAAAACGTTGATTTGCGGGCTTTATGTTGCGATATGCAACTTTATTGAATAAAACCGTTGCATAAAGCGGAATATGATAGAAAGGGGGATTACAACATGAGAACAAACTTGAAGATTTTCCGCGTTCGCCTGCATTTAACACAGGCGGAGATTGCCGAAAAAATCGGTTGCACGCGGGCAACGTACACCGCTATTGAATGCGGGAAGCGTGACGGCAGGAAAACATTTTGGCGCGATTTACAGACAGCGTTCAACATTCCGGACGCTGACATGTGGGCTTTGCAAATAAATGAGAAAGAATAAGCCCGCGCAGGAACGCCGCTTTGAAACCGTGTTCGTCAAAGCGGATACCCCGCCAAACTTGAATATGTTTTGCCGGTTAATCGTTGAAAAAATAAATCGAGAGGGGTTGATAAACAATGAAAACACAAAGCGAGAAGTACGGCGAACTATTACAAGCGATTGCGCGGGTTATGGTGACAAAGAACATCGAGATTGAACGCCTGCATGAAGAAATAAGCAGGTTAAAACAAATCATTTTGAAAGCAGAAAAAAAGAAAGGATTATGACATGGCAAGGTACACCTTAACAATCACAGACAATACCACGCACGAAACAATAGACACGCGGGATTTTGACGCATTATTCGCGGGATATGCAAACGAAGAACATAACGGCAGAATATGTATGGCGGAAGCAACCGGACTTGTAATTTCTTACGCATTGAATAATGCAGAAGAAGCAATAGAAGTCACCGAAAGCACAAATCCCATAGCGCACGCGGCGCGAATGTTCTTGAAAGAATGTGAAAAAGAAAGAGAGAATGAACATGAATAATAATGAAGTCGAAGTCATAAACGGCGATATAGTCGATTTGACACCGAAAAACACAACACCGGCAGGCGGACTGCTTGACACAAACACCGATAACATTCTTTACATGGCGGAGAAAGCCGAAAAGTACATTGACGCTATGAATCGGATAATGGACGCGGCGCTCAAAATAACGAACGAACTTGATTGGGTGCTGATTAGCGGAAAGCCGTACTTGCAGGAATCCGGCGCTACAAAGGTCGCGCGGCTGTTCGGCATTTCAATTCAACTGCTTGGAAGCCCGACGGTTGAATTTGACGGATCGGGCTACAAGACTTTCACCTACAAAGCCCGCTTCATGCTCAAAGACCAATTCATCGAATGCGAGGGAAGCCGGTCTATGAAAGATGACTTTTTCGCAAAACAGGGTAAAGATAAACCTTTGAAAAAGCCGGATGAAATAGACGAGCGCGATGTTAAAATGGCGGCTTACACGAATTGCATTAACAACGGCATAAAGCGGCTTATTCCGAACTTGCGCAACATCGACGTTGCGACGTTGGAAAAAGCAGGTCTTGAAACGTCCAAAATCGCCGGTTATACGTTCCGCGAGGGTACGCAAGGGGGAACGCCTAAAAACGCAGAAAACAGCGGCTTGACGTGCGAGAACTGCGGTAAATCGGTAACGCAGAAAGTCGCTTCCTATTCGCAGAGCAAATTCGGCAAAATCCTTTGTATGGAACATCAAAAGGAGATGCAGGTATGAATGCGGTAGAAATCAACGAAAAGATTTTCAAGGCGAAAGCCGACAAAATCAAGGTCTATCCCTGCAACAATTTACGCGCTTCGAATTTAGGCCATCCGTGCGAAAGATATCTGTTCCTGCTCATAAAGCATTGGGACGAACAGAAGCCGCATGACGTGGGCTTGCAGAACATTTTCGATTTGGGCAATACCCTTGAAGAACACACGCTCAAGAACATCAAGGAAGCGGGATTGGAAATAGTTACGCCGACGGTCCGCGCGTGGAAAATCGACGTTAAAGGCGGGATTATTACAGGTCGTGAAGATGTTCGTATCAAGGACGAAAACGGCGAACTCTTGCCGGTTGAAATCAAGGGTATATCCTCGTTTGAGTACGACAAGCTCAACACGATTGATGACTTTTTCAAGTCGAAAAAAGCATACATTCAAGGATACCCCGCGCAGTTGCTCATATATATGCTTCATTTCGGTAAGGAAAAAGGATATTTCGCGCTCACGAACAAGCTGACCGGCGAAACAAAATTCATCGACGTTCCCTTTGATTATGACTATGGCGAACATTGTTTATCAAAGGCGGAGCGCATTTACAAGGCGCTTGAAACGGATGAAATACCCGACGCTTGCGAAGATATTTCCCTTTGCGAAAACTGCTCGTTATCGCACGTTTGCGGCTTGTGCAGGCGTGTTCCGGCTGACGTGGTGCTTGATGATGAACTTGACGCGCTCATAGACCGGAAACAAGAGCTTGCCGCTGCCAAAAAAGAATACGAAGATGTTGACAAGGAAATCAAGCAGAAAATAGGCGAACGGGAAAAGGTCATCACGGGGTCATATTTGATTGAACGCAAATCGTTTACCAAAAAGGCGTTCACCGTTCCCGAAAGCACGCAGTACCGCGTGACGATCAAAAGACTTTGATAACGGAAAAAAGGCGGGAGAAATCCCGCCTTAATTCCCGATGCAAAAACGTCTTTACGGTTTAATCAGCAGTTGCGTCCAATATGTTCCGTACTTGCCGCCTTCATAGAATCCGATACCAATTTCAGTAAAGGATTTATTGAGAATGTTAGCACGATGACCGCTTGAATTCATCCAACTGTTCATCACTTGTTCGGGTGTCTTTTGACCGGCGGCGATGTTTTCACCGGCTGACGAATAATGAACGCCGAAATCTTGAAGCATTTGAAACGGCGTGCCGTATGTTGGCGATGTATGGTCGAAGTAACCTTTGTCCGCCATATCGCGGGATTTAAGGTTAGCGATTGACCGCAATTCTTCCGACATTTTCAACGGCTGTAATCCCGCTTTTGAACGTTCTGCATTTACAAGCTCTAACACCTGCTCGGCGTATGCGGACGGAGCGCTTTGTTCGACCTTGCTGTCACCGTGCGGGATATCGTCGGTCTGCGAATGTTCATCCGTGCTTGCGCCTGTTCCATGTTCGGCGTTATCCGGCATTTCAATTTTGTCACGCGGATAAATCAAATGCGGATTGTGCAAATGGCGGTTAAGCTCCAACATCTTATTGAACGGAATTTTGTAACGTTGTGCTATATTCCAAATGCTATCCCCGTGCTGTACCGTGCATTGGGCGAAAGACACAGATGAAAAACCAAAAATCATAACAGCAAACGACATTAAAAGGAAAGTTTTTTTCATGCTCCTATTATGTGCCGATTGTTGCGAAAACAAACAAAGTAAATGAAAGGGTTGCGCTATGTACGAATCGAAATATGAAATGTTTTGGAACGATATTCCGACGGATAAGAGAGAAGCAGTCACTTATCCCGTGCTTATGATGTGGTGGGGATTGTCCGAAAGGGAAGTCCGCCGCGCATTACACGAATTAAGCGGATACGACAACGGCGACAATTACGTTTTGATCCGCTCCGGCAAAAGTAAAGGATTTTACAAGACCGATGACAGGGCTGTAATTGAGTTTTACAAGCGCGAATGCTTGGCAAAGGGTAGAAGTATATTCGCGCCCATAAAGAAGATAAATCGCGTTTTAGACGCGCACAACGGGCAATTAACGCTTGTCAATAACCTGCGGCTTGTACGGGAAATGCAGGAATTAACGCAAGCAGCAGTATGCGCTGAAATGCAGAAAATAGATGAAGCGTTTGACGTTCCGATGTTAAGCAAAATGGAAAACGGCTTCTGTTTGCCGACACCGTTCCAACTGAACAAATTGAGCGAGATTTACGGGTGTTCGCCTGCGGACCTTGTGCAAGCAGATTACTTTTAATGAATTGTCAGAAAATTCTTGACAATCGGAAATTATTGTAGTATAATATCCGCGTCGGTTGGTATATGCGGTATCAACAGACGATACAACAGAATATTGACCGACAAAAGACGCTTTGTGTTCCCGCGCCGCATACACGGGAATGCAGGGCGTTTTGATTTGAAAGGAAAAAGCAATATGGAGATTTACAAAAGAATTAAAAAAATTGCGCAAAAACAAGCACAAATTGGCATCCTTGTTCGACAACTTATTGATTTTGATAACCTTGATGTTGAGGGTATAGAGTGGAATACCGCAACGTTCGTAACATTATCAAAAGCGGACATTAAAATTTTCCAAAACACCGGCGGCGAAACAGAAGATTATTATGTGTACCAAAGTACAGGATATTGCGGCGATGATTTCTATGGATACCTCTATTTTAAGACGGATGTTCCGAATCAATATGTGCGTGTATATTTTTCGATGTAAGGGGGATGAAAGGGAATGAAAATCAAGGAACATTGCAAAAACTGCGCTTATTATCAACGCCGGACGTTTTCGCAAATTCATTATCCGGCAAATTATCACGCCGTCGGCTTTTCCTACGCTTACGCATATTGCACGAAACATAAATGCCGGTGCGCAGATGTAAAATCGTGCGACGTTTCAAAGAAAGGAAAAGGAAATGACACTTGAAGAAGCGATTTACGGATTGAGGCACGCAGAAATCGTGTTTGGAAGAACAACCGGCAAAATGCAATTTTTGGAAGCATTGAAGCTCGTACTTGACGCCGCCGAAGCGCAGGAAGTGAAACACGGCGAGTGGATTAAAAACGAATCCGGATATTATGAATGCTCGAATTGTGGATCAATTAAACCTTACGACGGCATTGGTGTTTTGAAACCCGAATGGGTGACATATTGGGAGTGTGATTATTGTCGATATTGCGGCGCGGAAATGGACGGAAAGGATAAAAGGCAATGAAACACATATTTGACGTTGAAATCGCTCAAAAATACGGAATACACGCGGCTGTACTGCTTGAAAATCTCGGTTATTGGATAAAGCAGAATGAAGCGAATGAATCTAACTTTTACGACGGCACATATTGGACGTTCAACAGCCGCCGCGCATATAGGGAACTGTTCCCGTATATGAGCGAACGGCAGATAGACACGGCATTCCGAAAACTTATAGATGACGGGCTTGTAATCACCGGTCATTATAACAAATTGGCTTATGACCGCACGCTGTGGTACGCATTGACACAAAAAGGGAAATCCATTTTACATTTTGACGGAATGGAAACCGGCGTTTTGCAGAATGGAACGGCTCAAAATGTTTCACCTATACCAAATATAAACACAGATAAAAACAAAAATATAAACGCAAATAATATATATAAACCGTTCATAGAGAAAGTGGTTGAATATTTGAACGAAAAGGCAGGCACAAAATACCGCGCCGGAACTGAAAGCACGGCAAGACATATAAGAGCGCGGCTTAAAGAGGGTTACACCGTCGATAACTTTTTCACGGTGATTGATAAAAAGGTCGCTGAATGGAAAGGAACTGATATGGAAAAATATTTAAGACCCGAAACGCTGTTCGGAGCGAAATTTGAAAGTTATCTCAATGCGCCGGAACGCAAAATAACAAAGGTCGGAGCGAGTGGGATTAAAATTGATGAAACCATAGACGCGAATGATCCGCTTCCGTTTTGAGGTGCGCTATGAAAAGATTTGATTTAGTCGAATTGGGAAAACGTCTGTATCGGGTACGGAAGAAAAAAGGGCTAACTATGGAAAAAGTCGCAAAAGATACATTAGTAAGCGCAACGACGATAAAAAATTATGAGTATGCTAACAACGTGCCGTCCATATTGAATTTAATAGCGCTTGCAGAATATTACGGGGTATCGCTTGAATGGCTTTGCTATGGTGAAAGTGAGGGGTGAACATGGATTTAACCGGCATGATTGATAGATTGGAAAAACGCGCGGCTGAAAGCATACCACGCAATGAGGGCGATTACATTAAAGACGGGCTTTTATACTGCGGTAAGTGCAACACGAAAAAACAATGCCGCGTTGAGTTTAACGGACAGGTTAGAACGCCTTATTGCTTATGCAAATGCGCAAAGGAGAAGCGGGATAAGGAAGATGCCGAATTTAAGCGCAGGAAACTGTTTCAGCAGGTTGAGAACTTACGCCGCGCCGGATTTGCAGACGAGCAGATGAAAGATTGGAATTTTGCGCACGATGACGGCACGAATGAACGTGTTACGGCGGCAATGAAGCGATACTGCGAAAACTTTGAATCGCTCCGCAAAGACGGTAAAGGTCTTTTGCTTTACGGCGATGTAGGCACGGGGAAAACGTTTGCCGCTTGTGAGGTTGCAAACGAGCTTATAGACGCGGGCCATCCGTGTTTGGTAACGAATTTCGCGCGGCTGACAAATTCATTGCAGGACGCAAACGACAAGCAGAAATTCATTGACAGCTTGAATGCTTTTGAACTTCTCGTCATTGATGATTTAGGCGCTGAACGCAAATCCGAATATATGCAGGAAATGGTGTATAACATAATTGACAGCCGATACCGCGCCGGTCTGCCGTTCATTATAACAACAAATTTGACGATTGAGGAAATTAAATCACCGTCCGACATAGGCAACAGGCGCATTTATGATCGGATATTAGAACGGTGCTTCCCCGTCGAAATTTCCGGCAGGAGCAGACGCAGGCAAGCGGTCCGCGAGGGATACAACGACATGA
>JAZRET010000103.1:0-2305 GCA_045660945.1 Congzhengia sp. | reverse complement strand
TTTGATACGATTTTATAATTGGTCTCTGTCAATCCTGTGCCCTCCAAATCAAATTTCCGCCGCAGAATGTTGCGCGGCAAACACCGTATAGGGTGTGTCCGGCAAACGGCGTGCTTTTTCCCATACTCTGAAAGTTTTCCGGACAAACGGTGTATGCTTTCTTTAAATCAAACACACAAACATCGCTTTCATCCACATCAAACCCGAATCGCTTTCTCGGGTTTATTGACATCAGTTCGATCACTTTCTCTAAAGTTAAGATGCCGGGTTTTACTAAATATGTGTACATCACGGAAAACGCGGTCTCAAGTCCCACAACACCCATCGCGCTTTTTTCTAACCCTTTTGACTTTTCTTCCTCACTGTGCGGTGCGTGGTCGGTTGCAATCATGTCGATTGTGCCATCTAAAATACCTTCGATAAGTGCTTTTTTATCTTCCTCTCCACGCAGTGGCGGATTCATTTTAAAGCGCGCATCTTCTTCTATGTCCATATCTGTTAAGACAAGGTAGTGCGGCGCGGTTTCACACGTTACATTTAATCCCTCTTTTTTTGCTTTACGGATTAAATCCACACTCTCTTTTGCGGAAATATGGCACACGTGGTAAGCGCATCCTGTTTCTCGCACAAGTTTTAAATCACGCTCAATCTGTTTATATTCGCTTTCGCTTGAAATTCCGCGGTGACCATGTTTTTTTGCATATTCGCCGTCGTGGATATAGCCACCGAATAAAAGGCTATTATCTTCACAGTGTGCGCAGATGACTTTACCGAGCGCTTTTGCCTTTTTCATTGCTTCAAGCATCATCGCGTCTCCCTGCACGCCGCTTCCGTCATCAGAAAAGGCGATAACATCATCTTTCATTTCTTCCATATCGGAAAGTTCAACCCCTGCGCGATTTTTGGTAATTGCGCCGTAAGGAACAACTTTCAGTTTCGGATGTTTCCCCATACAAGCATACTGCATATCTAAATGCTTTTTCGTATCCGGGCAAGGATTTAAGTTCGGCATTGTTCCACAAAGGGTATATCCCCCTGCTGCCGCTGCATTCATTCCCGTTTCCATTGTTTCTTTATAAGAAAAGCCGGGTTCACGGAAATGCACGTGCACATCGGCAAACGCCGGAAATGCCACACAATCATCAAACTCAATAATTTCAACATTTGTCTGATTCTTACCTAAAATCACGGGGTCTTGTTCTCCATTTGAGAAAAGACGCACTCCTTTTAGAAGATATGTCACGATTTTCCCTGCCTTTCTGCTTGTTTCAACTGAAAAATAAAAATAAAAGACCTTATCGATCCCGACAAGGCCTTAAAAAGCACACGAAAATGTGGATACTTTTCGTATCCGCTATCCATTATTTAACCTTGTTGGCATCTTCTTGCCACGAAAAGTTTTTATCCTAAAGAATTATATCATAAACGAGAAGTAATGTCAACAATTTCAGGCATTGTTTTTTACAAGTTCCTTGCGTGTTCTCTCTTCCTGTACATAGAGGTCCAAAGCCTTCTTCCCCGTTTCCGTAACAGGTTTAATCCAGCGTTTTGAAACAAAGTATTTGATACACAAAAACGCCTTCAAATAATCTTCGCAAATAAAACTTATCAGAAACACCACAACAAAGGGAAGTTTCAGTACAAATGCCGCAAAAAGCGTACATGGAATGGAAATCGCCCAAAGGCATAGAAGGTCATATTTTAAACCTTTCTTTGTTTCGCCGCCCGAACGGAAAATACCTACGATCGAAACATAAGGCACGTTTCTGAATGCAATCTCTATGCCATATACCACCATGATAGAAAGAGCACTTTGAAACGTTTTTTCGGAAATCGTCCCCCCCATGTTAAAAAGGCCGATGAGCGGTCTTCTGAAGATAATATAAAACGCACCGACAATCGCACCCGCAAGCGGCACTAAAATCATAAAGCGTTTTGAAGTTTCAACGCCCTCACGAATACGCCCTGCACCGATGTCTTTTCCAATCATAACGCAACCCGCATTCGTAAATCCCACAAAAAATGCAAACGCAATATTTTCAAAAGTTCGAAGAATCGACACCGCTGCCGTATACTCATATCCCATGTTGGAATAAACCGCGTTAAACACAACCGTTCCAAGTCCCCAAAACGTTTCATTTGCCATAACCGGGAGTGAACGACGGAAAAAGTCCTCCACAAACGGCTTATCAAAACCGAGTTGTTCTTTTATGGGAGCGAAGAAAATATCGTCTTTTTTCAGTAGACTCACCGCATAAATCAACAAAGGTCCTGCCCATGCGGAAATGACCGTTGCAATTGCGGC
>JAZRET010000102.1:0-23289 GCA_045660945.1 Congzhengia sp. | reverse complement strand
TTCTTGGTAAACGCACAGGGTGAAGACGTTGTTGCCGGCGTTCGTACTCCTATGCCGATTGCTGAAATGGCTGAAAAGTTCCCCGAAGCTTTCGAGGAATTCAATAAAGTATGTGCAATCTTAGAAGATCACTACCGTGACATGCAGGATATGGAATTCACTGTTGAAAACAGAAAACTCTACATGCTGCAGTCCAGAAACGGTAAGAGAACAGCAAAAGCAGCCCTGAAAATCGCTTGTGACTTAGTTGACGAAGGCATGATCGACAAGAAGCAAGCAGTTGCTATGATCGATCCTCGTAACCTTGACACCCTTCTCCACCCCCAATTCGACACCAAAGCATTAAAAGCTGCTACACCTATGGGCAAAGGCTTAGGTGCTTCCCCCGGTGCTGCTTGCGGTAAAATCGTGTTCACAGCTGAAGATGCTGAAAGCTGGAACGCAAGAGGCGAAAAAGTTGTTTTAGTTCGTTTAGAAACATCTCCTGAAGATATCACCGGTATGAAAGCTTCCCAGGGTATCTTAACCGTTCGTGGCGGTATGACCTCTCACGCAGCCGTTGTTGCTCGTGGTATGGGTACATGCTGTGTATCCGGTTGCGGTGACATCAACATGGACGAAGAAAACAAAAAGTTCACATTAGCAGGCAAAACCTTTACAGAAGGCGACTATATCTCCATCGACGGTTCTACCGGTAACATCTACGATGGCATCATCCCCACAGTTGACGCTGAAATCGCAGGCGAATTCGGCAGAATCATGGAATGGGCTGATGAATTCAGAACATTAAAAGTTCGCACAAACGCTGACACACCGGCTGATGCGAAAAAAGCAGTTGAACTCGGTGCTGAAGGTATCGGTCTTTGCCGTACAGAGCACATGTTCTTCGAAGCAGACAGAATCGCGGCTTTCCGTGAAATGATCTGCGCTGACACAGTTGAAGAAAGAGAAGCAGCTTTAGAAAAAATCCTTCCGTATCAGCAGGGCGACTTCGAAGCTCTCTACGAAGCACTTCAGGGTCATCCGGTAACAATCCGTTTCTTAGATCCCCCGCTTCATGAGTTCGTTCCCACAGAAGAAGCTGACATTAAAGCACTCGCTGACGCTCAGGGAAAAACAGTTGCAGACATCAAAGCAATCATTGATTCTCTCCATGAATTCAACCCGATGATGGGTCACCGTGGTTGCCGTCTTGCAGTAACATACCCTGAAATCGCAAAGATGCAGACAAAAGCGGTTATCCGTGCTGCAATCAACGTGAAGAAAGCACATCCTGACTGGAACTTAGTTCCTGAAATCATGATTCCGCTCGTTGGCGAAATTAAGGAACTCAAATACGTTAAAGACTTCGTTGTTGAAACAGCAGACGCTGAAATTAAAGCAGCAGGCGTAGACCTTAAATACGAAGTTGGTACCATGATCGAAATTCCGAGAGCAGCTTTAACTGCTGACGATATCGCAAAAGAAGCTGAATTCTTCTGCTTCGGTACAAACGACTTAACACAGATGACATACGGTTTCTCCCGTGATGACGCAGGTAAGTTCTTAGATGCATACTATGATGCAAAAATCTTCGAAAACGACCCGTTTGCAAAACTCGACCAGACAGGCGTTGGTAAGCTCATGGAACTCGCTGTTGACCTCGGTAAGAAAGTTCGTCCCGAAATGCACTGCGGTATCTGCGGTGAGCACGGCGGCGACCCCGTATCCGTAGAATTCTGCCACAAGATTGGTTTAGACTACGTATCTTGTTCTCCGTTCCGCGTGCCGATCGCAAGACTCGCTGCGGCTCAGGCGAAAATTAAAGAAATGTAATTTTAAAAACAAATTTTTTAAGAGACTCGCACTTTGCGGGTCTCTTTTTTTCTTGAAACGGTTGAAAATGAAAGCGTTCTATGTTAAAATGAAAGAAAGTATCATAAAACATAATAAACAAGGAGAATACAGAATGAATTCAGAAAAAAACGAAGCAAAACTTTCCATGAAATGGTATAAATTTTCGGCATACTTTTTCTTGTTTTTAAGCGCTTTGTGGTATCTCGGAAGCGGAATTAAGTTTCTTTTGGGGAAGGCTTATAAAGAAGATACCGAGCGTTTTTATAGAATGTTTGATGGCTTAAAAAACCTAGATGTTTTCACGGGAATTTTCATGATTACACTTGCGTTTTTTTCCGTTTATACCGCGGTGCGCCTGATAAAACGTCGTAAAGACAGTCTCGGCGCACTTATCATCCTTTATGTTGCAACGATTCTTTTTTCTTCCGTGTATCTTGTGGGTGTAAATCGGATGCTTCCTTATATTTATCTCGGCACGGCAAACACATCTCTTTACTGGATACTTATATGCGCAAGTATTGTCTTAATTCCGGCAAATGCAGTGTATTTTCATAAAAGAAAACAAATGTTTTTAAACTAAGAGGCCTATATATGGGTCTCTTTTTTTAAAAATGACAATATTTGGGAAAATACTTGCGAAGTTCGACAAATTATGATACAATAATTTTGTGTTAAAATTTCAATTGAAAAGGAGACCAAGTTATGTATTGTCAGAATTGCAGAAACTATGTCGCAGACGGCACAAAATTTTGTCCGAACTGTGGTGCAGCAATTGCCGCCCCTCAGGAACAACAAGCTTATCAGCAGCAGCCTTATCAGCAAGCAGACCCTCAGCAGGCTTATCACTCGCAACCGTCTTATCAGGCGCCGGTTTATCCTGTTATGGAACAGCCGATGAAATGGTATAAGTTCTTAATCTATTTTTCGTTGTTTGCAAGTGCCGTTTTGAACTTCTTCAGTGGTGTTCAGTTGCTCACAGGGAACCATTATGGCACAGATGGAGAGGCAAATCTTGTATATAGCATGTTTAGCGGACTTCAGGGGCTTGATATACTCGTTGGTATTTTGATGATTGCAGTTGCAGCGTTTGCTATTTACACCAGAATGCGCCTTGCGCAATACCGTGCAGATGGTCCGAAAATGTTGATGATTTTATATGCTGTGAATGCAATTGTTGGACTTGTTTATGTTATTGGTCTATCTGCTCTTGTCAATGACATGGTACGTGATGCACTTGATTATTCTTCTTTCACGTCTAACATCGCAATGTCTGTTGCTATGATTTTCATTAACAAAAAATACTTTGATAAAAGAAAACATCTTTTTGTAAACTGATTAAAAAATTAAGGGACTCGCAAGAGTCTCTTTTTTATGCCAATTTTCCATAAAATGTTTGCACACTATTGCACACGCGCTTGTGATAAAATAGGCTCAAAGAATCAAAAAAGGAGTTAATTTATGGCAAACAGAAGAATGTTTTCTTTAGACGTCGTGACGACGGATAAGTTTAGAGAACTCACTAAAAAAGCGCAGGCGTTATATTTACAACTTGGGGTACTTGCCGACGATGACGGGTTTTTGCGCGGTGCAAAAAGTACAGCAAAAGGATTTGGGTATGGTTTAAAAGCACTTTCGGAATTAGAGGAAAACGGCTATTTAATCGCATTTCCCGAAAATGTTTGGGTGATAAAGCATTGGAAACAAAACAACCAAATTCGTAAAGACCGTTACACCGAAACAAGATACCGAAAAGAAAAAGCGAGGCTGTATGAAGAAAATGGAGTCTATCATTTTATTTCAGAGGGTAAACCTTTGGTATACCAAATGGAAACCCAGAGCAGGAGAGAAAAGAATAAATTAGAAAAGGTTAATTTAGATAAAGAGAGAGTAGTAGAAAAGTCACCCGCTCCGGATGAAGAAACAAATAAAAAACAATCTCTTCTTTTGGGAACATTTGAAAATGTTGAGATGACGAAAGAAGAATATCGTAAACTGAAAGCAGAGTTTTCAGACTTTGAAAAACTCATTAATAATTTCTCGGAAAAACTCATGAAACGCGGCTACCGCTACCAAAACCATTATGACGCAATTTGTACGTGGGCAAGAGAAGACAAAACGCGCGAAATCATACGGAAAAGTTATGAAGAACGAAAACGGGAAGAGGCGATGTCTGTCCAAAAAGAGGAAGATGTAAAGTATGATGTATTTATGCAAAAAGCGATGCGAAATATTATAAAATAAAGACGTTCTTTTTTGAAAATCAGGTTGCGGATTTTTGTGTTTTATGATAAAATAAAAACGTATCTATGTAAATTAATTAAAAGGAGCGATTTTGGTGCTAAAATCTGTTTTAAAACGCATATTCCCATCGTTTTTACTCATTTCCGCACTTCGTTTTTTTGTATTTCGGTTAGACGTGACATTTCTTTTTTGGCCGGAAATTATACTCTTTGCGTTTCTATGGGGCGTGTTGTCCGCCTCTTTTGGAAAACCGAGCGGAAAATATGATGAGATGCTCGTTGCAATCCCTGTAGTCGGAACGTTTATCACACTTTCTTGGCCGATGCCGTTTTCGGCAAAAATTCCTGCGTTTTTTGCGGCGGCTTATTTATTTATTGTATCGTTACAAGGGTATCTTGAGACGGAAATCAAAAACAAAGACCGCATTAAGGCAAGAAAATTTTTGTGGTGGAATATCTATGAAATGAGAAGACTTGTGCAGTTTCATTCTGCCGTCTATGAGATTGCGGAAAAAGGCGAAAAGGTGCTGGGCAAAAAAAGAGCGGAAATATATTCCATTACGCCTGAAATCAGCGACGTTATCGCAGAACTCAAAAAGAAAGGATATAGTCTTCTTTCGCTCAGCAAACAAAGAAGAATGTTTTTGGGAAGAGACGGACTTGTGTGCCTTCGTTTTGTGGCAGAGCCCGGAAATTATGAGTTTAAGAAAAATAAGTGGTATAAAGACGGAAAAGTCTGCACCGATTTTTCAGAAGAGGGAAGAAAGGTAATATCACTTTTAAAAGGCGAGCGTGGAACGAATAAATTTGTGATTGTGAAAGCGTTCTCCGAAGGGAGTTTTAAAGCGGAGGGGTGCGGTTTTCTCGTTTTAGACCTTTTAAAAGACAAAGACTCCGTTATCAATATAGTGACGAAAACCACAAGGGTGGAAAACTTTAAAGATAAGTTATCAAGAAAACGCGACAGAATTTACCGTGCGTTTTCGCTTTCTTAAGGAGGTGCTTTTGTGGAAGAGACAATTTTTATGATTGGAAAAACTATGGAAGACACAGCACTTGAAGTAGCAGAAAAGGGTGAAACCTTTTTCTCACAGTTTTCAAAAGAGTTTTTACTGCTCGTGCTTTTAGCGGGTATTCTTGCGGTTTATTTTGTCGTAAACGTGACCCAAAAAGCAAAATCCGGTATAAATGCAAGAAAAAATACAATAGAAAGACGCTTTTTTAAAGAATATGCAGAACTGTTTTTAGACGGTTTTTTGATGAAAATGACCGGTCCGAACAGAGAATTTTTCTATGCCGGCGCAAAGGACTATTTGGATCAAAATAATCTCACGCTTAATAAAGACTCGGTAAAACAAATGATCTCTGACTTTTTAAAACGCTACAAAAAAGACGAAAAAGTAAGAAATATGTACTTAAAAGGCGAGAATGCCGATATGTATATTGACGCCGTTTATAAAAGTTTGCAGTTGGGTTTAAAAACCGGTCCTGAATATGAAAAGATGCAGACAAAGATGAAAAAGGCGATGAAAGAGCAGTTTAAAAAACAAAACATCGACTTCGACGAAACAAAAGAATTTAATTTTGAAGAGATGTCGAAGAATTTCGGCACAACGGACGACTTTTCTTTCCATCAGGATTTCCAGATGGAGCAGATGCGCATGATGGAAATGCAGAATATGCAGATGGTAGAACAAATGAATATGCAGATGATGGAACAGATGAATCTGATGAACCAACAGATGATGGAACAAATGAATATGCAGATGATGGAGCAAATGAACCAGATGAATCAACAGATGATGGACCAGATGAACCAGCAGATGATGGATCAGATGAATCAGCAGATGAATATGAATTTGGACAGCATGAACATGGCAAATCAGGCGATGACGTCAACCGATTTTGGTGGATTTATGGACCACAACGCAAACAGCGGAAGCTTTGGTCCGTTTTGATGATAAGAGAGGAGAAATAAAAATGAAAACACGTATTTCCTGTTGTGGAGACAGTATTACATACGGCTTAATGGCGACATCGGAGGAGAAAAGTTACCCATCTGTTTTACAAAAGTTATTGGGAGAAGGCTATGAAGTTTTAAATTTCGGAAGATCCGGCGCAACGGTGATTGACGATTTTGACGTTGTACCTGACCGTTATTCTCCCTATGATAAAACGGACGAATATAAAAAATCCTTAGAATCTTTCCCTGACATCGTGATTTTGATGCTCGGTATGAACGATGCAAACCCGACGCATTGCTTTAACGAGCAAAACGGCGGTCCGATTTCTGATTACTACATAAACTTCTATGAAAAAACTCTGGTGGATTTAATCAAAAAGTATCAAAATCTTCCTACAAATCCGAAACTGTATCTCGGAAGAACCACCCACATGACGCGTACCGTAGAAAACGGTCATGAAGAATTTTATGTAAAATACTTTAATGAAAACCTGTCTAAAATTTTAGAAGTACAGGAAAAAATCGCAAAAGAAATGAACCTTCCGTTTGTGGATACACGCGCAGGCATGGAAGCCGAAAGCAATTATCGTGACGGTTGTCATATGACAGATGAAGGATATGCAAAACTTGCGAACATATTTTTAAAAGCCTTACATTGAGGAGAAATCACGATGATGAAAAAAATAATATCTTTGCTTCTGATTTGTCTGCTTTCCGTTTCTCTTTTTGCTTGTAAAAAAGACGAGAAAAGGGATGCGGTTATAAGAACAAAAACAGAAGATTATAAAAACCACAAGGTAGAAAAAGCAAAAGTGAAAGAAAGTGACACATTTTCCGAAGGAGGCGTGAGTGTTTCGGTTCTGGGATTTGGCTATAAGGACTATCAAACCGGAATCAAACTGCACGTGAAAAATGACACGGAAGACACTGTCATTCTTACTACGGCCAATTTATCAATAAACGGATATATGTGTACGGAAACTTGTTTTACCGAGGTAGAAGCAAAGACTGAGAAGGATACATATATCAAAATCAGCAACAGTTGGCTCGGCAAAATGCAGATTACACATATCAAAAACTTAGAATTTGAAGTGAAGGTATTAGACAGTCTTCAAAATGAAATTCTTACATCGGATGTGTTGACCGTTACCACGGATGCGCCTTCTTCCTATAGCCAGGAGTATGATGCATCGGGCGTTCCGGTATATGAAAAGGACGGCGTGCGCATCATTGCAAGAACGCTTGCAAAAAGTGAGCATTCTAACGATTATGAATTGGAATTCTATGTAGAAAACAACCGCGACACTGCGATTTCCATTGCAGCAAAAGACGTTTTTGTCAACAAAAAGCCCATCGATGGTGTGTTTGTTGTCTTAGTTGCACCGGGTAAAAAAATGGTGGATACCATGGTGTTTTATGAAGATGATTTAAAAGAACAGGGAATTGACAAAATCACAGCGGTTTCCGCTGCATTCCATGCGTTTGATATTCAATTTGCTCCGGTGTTTGAAACCGGAAAAATTGATATCGCAATCGGAAATTAAGAAAAGGGAGTGAGCCGAAATGCAAGCCATCTGGACCAAAGACCAGTTATCCGCAATTGAATCAAGAAACCAGAATCTACTGCTTTCGGCAGCCGCGGGAAGCGGTAAAACGGCGGTTTTGGTCGCGCGCATTCTTTCTCGCATTACCGACAAAGAAAACCCTGTAAAAGCGGACAGACTCTTGGTAGTAACCTTTACGAACGCGGCGGCGGCAGAAATGAGAGAACGCCTGATGTCGCGTCTGACGAAACTTTCGGAGGAAAATCCGAAAGATGCGCTCCTTTCAGAGCAGCTTCTTTTGATAAAACAGGCCAAAATTACAACGATTGATTCCTTCTGCATTGATTTACTCCGCCAGCAATTTGCGCGTGCAGACCTTTCACCCGACTTTAAAATTGCAGACCCAACGGAAGTAAAAGTCTTAAGGGCAGAAGTCTTAGAAGACGTGATGAACACGTTTTATGACGATGAAACCTACGCCGGTGCGTTTTTAGAACTTTTGGAAATGTATGCAAACGCCAAGGCAAATGACGCGCGGTTTAAAAAACTCATTGATGATATCTATGAATTTTCGATGAGTCTTCCGAATCCAAAAGAGTGGCTTACCTGCGCGGCAGACGAATTCGGACGCGGTATTTCCTTTGGTGAGAGCACGTGGTGCAAAGTGATTTTAGACGAAACGAAAATGGAACTTTCCCGTGCTGTTTTAAAATATCATTTTGCAATTTCCCTTGCAGCAGAAGACGGGTTTTCTGCCTACGAATCGCTTTTAAGAACGGAACTTTCAGCAGTAGAGAGCATTTTATCCTTAACAAATTACGATGAAATCAAAATAGCGGTAGATGCGTTTTCCTTTGGAAGAAGAAGTGCGATTCCCAAAAACCTCACACCAAAATATTTTGACTACATCAATTCCTTGCGCGACGATGTAAAAGACACATTTGCGCTTCTTAGGAATAAATATCTCATTTTAATGGGAAAAGAGCAGGAGGATGCTATTTCAAAAACGTACCCGTATATGCGCTGTTTGTCGGAGCTTGTGATTTCCTTAATCGATAAATTCCGCGAAGAAAAGCGCGCACAAAATATGCTCGATTTTTCCGACTGTGAACACGAAGCCTTAAAGCTTTTGACGAATGAAGACGGAACGCCTTCTGAAACTGCAAAGATTGTAAGCGAGCAGTTTGACGAAATTTATATTGACGAGTATCAGGACACGAGCCGACTTCAGGAAGCAATTTTTTCTGCAATCAAAAAAGAAAATAATCTTTTCATGGTGGGCGATATCAAGCAGAGTATTTACCGTTTCCGTAATACAGACCCGTCCCTTTTTCGAGATAAACACGATTCTTTTTCGGCAGAATCCGAGTCAGAAAGCCGAAAAATTGTGCTTTCCAAAAACTTCAGAAGCCGCGAGAATGTGCTATCTTCCGTAAACTTTCTTTTTACCCGCATTATGACGCGTGAAACGGGCGAAATAGATTATGACGAAGAACAACGGCTTTATCCGGGACTTCTTTACCCTGAAACCGTAAGCCCGATTGACGATATGACGGAAATCTGCTTAATTGATATAGACGGCGTAAAAGAAGGTTTATCCGATGACGTCGACGCGGAAAAAGCAGAACTTTCTGCAGTATATACGGCAGACCGCATCGCAGAACTTTTAGAAAGCAATTATCAGGTATTTGACGGAGGCTTCTACAGACCGCTTGAATACCGTGACATCTGCATCGTTACACGTTCAAAAACACCGATGGTGACGCTTTCAACTATTTTGACAGAACGAGGCATTCCATGTGCTGCAGACGCAACGGGAGGCTTTTTGGAAAGCGGAGAAGTAGCACTTTTGATGGCGTTTTTACGTGTTCTAGATAATCCTTATCAGGATTTGCCGCTTTTATCGGTACTCCGCTCAGATCTTTTCCACTTTACATCCGATATGCTCGGAAAAGTGAGAACGTATGAAAGACGCGGCACGTTTTATGAAGCGGTAAAGAAGTGCGCAGAAGAAGACTCTGTTTTGGGACGTGCTTGCCTCGAATTTTTAAATACCCGTCAGGCATTTTACGAGAAATCGCAGTATCTCAGTTTATCGGAACTCTTACTTTCTATCTATCATCAGACGGGATTTTACGAATCACAACAGACGAAAGTAAATGGTAACTTGCGCCACGCAAACTTAGACCTTTTGCATCAGCGCGCAAAAGCCTTTGAAAAAACAGGCTTCAAAGGCCTGTACCGCTTCATTCAGTATTTAGAGGACTTTGGCGCAGGCGGCAGTGATTTGGACGGTGCAAAAATGACATTTGAGGACCAAAACGCCGTGCACTTAATGTCCATACATAGAAGTAAGGGGTTAGAATTTCCCGTTGTCATATTGTTCGGAGCAGATAAAAAGTTTAACACCGAAGATTTAAGAAGCGGGATTTTATATCATAAAGACACAGGATTCGGTCCGAAATTTATTGATACGAAGCGTAGAATTCAGTATCCGTTTGCGCCGAGAATTGCGTGTGAAATCTTGGAAAAACGAGAATCCATCGCAGAAGAAATGCGTATTTTATACGTTGCTTTAACGCGCGCAAGAGAAAAACTCATTATCATTGGTGCTGAGAAAAATCTTCCTGCGTTTATCAAAAAGTGCGCATCTCCAAAAGATACAGTTGCCCTTTCATCGGGCGATGTTTTATACTGCCGTTCGTATTTAGAGTGGATTTTAGCAGCGTTTTTGTCGCATCCCGACTGCGCGAAACTCCGCGCGTTTTGTGACGGCGAGATTCCCGTGTTTTCAGATGATAGCCGCGTAAAAATTTCCATCATTGATACCCTCGATCTGCTCCTTCAGAAAAACGAGGAAATCAAAGAAAAAACCGCGCCGAAACCGTGCGACACAGAATCGGTGCTTTCACGAGTGTTATTTACCTATCCCAATCAGGAAGACACGCTTCTGCCAAGCAAAATCACCGTTACAGAAGTAAAACGCCGCACTGCGAGTGAAGAGGAAGATGCCGTTTATCTTTTCCCGAAAAACAGAGAAAGAAAATCATTTTCAGGCGCACTGACATCTGCTGAAATCGGCACGGCGTATCATACAGTCTTTGAAAAAATCGACCTTTTAAAATCGCTTGAAAACGCAGATGTGTGCAAAGAAGAAATCGCGCGCATCTCAGAGGGTGGCTTTTTGACGGAAACGGAAAGAAAAGCAATTTCCCCTGAAAAAGTCTCTGCATTTTTCAAAAGCGACATCGGAAAGGTGATGCGCAATTGCAAAAATGTGCACAGAGAAGTGATGTTCGGTATTTCCTATCAGGCAAATAAACTCCTAAAAGAACTCAAAAGCGCAAAGGACATTTATCTGCAGGGAACCATCGACTGCGTGATAGAATCAGACGATGAACTCTACATTTTAGACTATAAAACCGACCGCACAGAAAACCCAAAGGAAATGGCGGAAAAATACCGCGTGCAACTCTGGTGCTATGGAGAAGCGGCAGAGCGGATTTTCAAAAAGAAAGTCACGAAAAGAATCATTTATTCTTTAGATAAAGGTTGTGCGGTGGAAGTGAATGAAATCAATACAAGCGGAGGTCACTTATGAAAAGAACAATCAAAGGTTATATTTTAGGATTTGTTTCGGCGGCTATTCTTTTGAGTGGAATTGCATATGCCACCGAGACTACAACGCTTTACGATGTACTCGCAAACGGCATTTCGATTTTCATTGACGGAGAAAAACTAAACCCGAAAGACGCAAACGGAAACCCCGTTGAACCGCTGATTTATAACGGAACAACCTATCTTCCGGTCCGTGCAATTGCAACTGCTTTCGGCAAGGAAGTGAGTTGGGACGGGGAAACGAAAAGTGTTTATATTAAAAACGGCTTAAAAGATGGAGAAGACGTGACCAAAAAGAAATATACGTTAAATTTTGGATGGGAATACGAAGACATCCAAGATGCTTTTGAAATTTCCGGTAGTCCTTCCTATGCAATCTATGATAAACATAAAAACATAGAAACAATCTATGTAGACGAACCATGTATAATTGAGGCAATGAAAAATGCAAGACTTGAATTCCACACATGCAAAATGGATATGTCTGCGCAAGATTTTTTTGAGCGTTATTATTCAGATCAAGGTTTAAGTGGTGTAACTTCAACATTTCTTATATCAGCAGAATTCAGTGACAAATCTCGCTATCCGAGAAAGGTGTTTCTCGACGCAGGTGTGTATTATTGTATGGCAGAATGGGCAGGAAACGGCGTATCTTTCAAACTCGTCGTCGGCTAATTTATCATCCAATTTTTTCTTTACATAAAAATTCCTTGGCGTGTACAAACTAGAATTGTATTTTAAAGCCAAAGGAGTTTTTAGGTTGAAAGCAACAGGAATTGTTAGAAGAATAGACGATTTAGGCAGAGTAGTTATCCCCAAGGAAATCCGCAGAACGCTACGAATTCGCGAGGGCGCACCGCTCGAGATATACACAGGAAAAGACGGAGAAGTGATTTTTAAAAAATATTCACCCGTTGGGGAACTCGGGGAATTTGCGGGAAATTACGCAGAAACACTATCCAAAACAAGTGGTTTTCCCATTTGTATCACGGATACCGACAGCGTGATTGCAGTATCGGGTGTTCCGAAACGCGAAATGAACGAAAAGAAAATCAGCCGCGATATTGAAAAACTGATGGAAGATAAAGTGACATTTATCTGTCGCGGTCAGGAGTCGGGGAGCGTTCCCGTGATTGACGGAAGTGAAAAGTATAATGCAGGCATCGTCGCACCGATTGTATCAGAGGGCGATACCATCGGCTCCGTTGTGTTTTTCACAAACGAAACCGCACCTAAAATGAGCGAAATTGAAGAAAAACTCGCCGTTTCCGCCGCAGGATTTTTGGGAAGACACATCGAACAATAGCAAAAAAAGTAAAAAATTTGTACAAAAAGCATACCAAACAAAAAGTTTGGTGTGCTTTTTTTGTAAAAATTGTTGAAATTTTTGAAAATTTATGCTAAAATATATGTCATATGCACACTTTTTGTGATTTTAGGAGGGAAAAGCAGATATGAAGCGGTTTTTGAGCAATATCAGAAACAGAGTTTTCTTTGCCGCCGACATCTTCAGTATACTGATATCTTACGCAATCACGGTTGGACTTATGTTTACCGTTATAGAATTCACAGAGCAATACGCGGAAATTTTGCCGCTTGTCGGCGTTTCTACCGTGATTTTCTTGCTCTCATTTTATGTGTTTGATGTGTATAAAGTTTATTGGGTTTACGCAAGTACTAACGAATATTTAAAATTGATTTTTGCGGCGTTTTCCGCGGCGATTGTCTGTATTTTTGTAAATATTTTCATCGTGTTCGGACATATTGCTTATCCGAAATTTAATGTTGCGGCAAACTTTCTTTCAGCAATTTTTACGGTGAGTGTAAGATTTGGTTTAAAAGTACTTTACAAAATTTGCTTTAAACCTGACCACAGCGAAGGAAAGCGCGTTTTAATCATTGGCGCAGGCAGAATGTCTTCCATGCTGATGCGTGAAATCCGCGATGATGTAAGAATGAACTATCGCGTAGTTGGCTTAATTGATGATGACAAAAAGTTACATAACCGTATGATGAGCGGAACAAAAGTACTTGGCGGCAGAGAGTCAATCATAAAAATTTGTAAGGCAAAAGCCGTTGAAAAGATTATTTTTGCAATTTATCAGATAGATTCAAAAGATAAACGTGAAATTTTAGAACTTTGCGCACAGACGGGGTGTCCCGTTATGATGATGCCCAGCACGAAAGATGTTTTGGCAGACGGTGCAAGCATCAAAAGTATGCGTAACATCGAGATTGAGGACTTGCTCGAGCGTGACCCCATCGTTTTAGATAACGCATTAATTGAAAATGATATTTCCGGAAAAACGATTTTAGTTACCGGTGGCGGCGGCTCAATCGGTTCTGAACTGTGTCGACAGATTGTGAAGTTCAAGCCGAAAAAACTTGTGATTTTAGATATCTATGAAAATACAACATATGAACTTGAAAACGAACTGAGGGCGGAGTACCCCGAGCAGGATATTTCTGTTTTAATTGCGTCTATCCGTGATAACAGAAGACTTGACGAAATTTTTGAAGCATTTAAACCCGATATGGTGTTCCACGCGGCAGCGCATAAGCACGTGCCGCTTATGGAGTTTAGTCCTGCAGAAGCGGTGAAAAACAATGTATTCGGAACATTAAACGTCGTAAGAAGCGCAGAAAAATATCGTGTAAAACGCTTTGTTATGATTTCAACCGACAAAGCCGTAAACCCGACGAATGTTATGGGTGCAACAAAGAGAATGTGTGAACTGATCGTGCAAACGGCAGAAAGAAATTGTTTAACGGAATTTGTTGCCGTGCGTTTTGGTAATGTACTTGGTTCAAACGGTTCTGTCATTCCGCACTTTAAAAAGCAGATTGCAAATGGCGGCCCCGTAACGGTAACGCACCCTGAAATCACAAGATATTTTATGACGATTCCTGAGGCTGCAAGGCTCGTTCTTCAGGCGGCATCCTATGCAAAAGGCGGAGAGATTTTCGTGCTTGATATGGGAAAACCCGTCAAAATCCGTGATTTAGCAGAAAAAATGATTACCCTTGCAGGCTTTGTGCCGAATGTGGATATCAAAATCGAATATACCGGTCTTCGCCCGGGCGAAAAGCTCTATGAAGAACTTTTGATGAATGAAGAGGGGTTAAAGGAAACCCAACACGAAAAAATCTTCATCGGGAAGCCCACAAAACTCACGGCAGACGAACTGGTAGATAAACTTCGCGTGTTGGAAGCGTCTTTAGATAAGGGGAATGATGCGATTAAAGCGGCACTGGAAGAGGTCATCCCGACTTACGTTCCGCCGGAAAAACTCACGAAGGAGCAGATTGAGAGAAATAAACCAATTGAGGACGCAAAAGAGGAACCCGTTTTGGAAGAAACAGTTTTGGATGAACCCAAAGAAGAAACGAAAGAAGACGTTTTAACAACAGAAGAAACAGTTGAAGCATAAGAAAAAGGCTACCCATAGGTAGCCTTTTTATTTATAAAATAATGCAGATAAGTCCGCCGGAGCCCTCGTTGATGATTTTCTCTAATGTTTCCTGCAGTTTCATCTGCGCTTCGTCGGGCATTTTGGAAAGTTTATTATGAAGGCCTTCGTTTACGAGTTCATGAAGGGACTTTCCGAAGATGTTTGACTGCCAGATTTCCTTCGGGTCATTTTCGAATTCCGAGAGCAGGTAATGCACGAGTTCCTCTGATTGTTTTTCCGTGCCGACAATGGGGCAGACTTCGGTTTCGATGTTTGCTTTAATTAAGTGAATCGAGGGTGCTGCGGCTTTGAGTTTCACGCCGAAACGGTTTCCTTGTTTTACAATTTCCGGCTCTTCTAAGGACATCTGGTCGATGGTGGGAGTTACAATACCGTAACCTTTTTGTTCGACCTCTAACAGTGCGGCAGATATCTTTTCGTATTCTTTTTTCACTTGCGCAAGCTCGGTTAAGAGGGCAAGTAATTTATCTTCGCCCGTAATATCAAAACCGGACGTTTCTTTTACAACATTTAAGAATAAATCTTCCGGCGTACGAATAGAAAGGCTGGCCGTTCCGGTAGCAAGGTCAATACGTTCTGCTTCGCAGGAAGCGATATATTCACATTCTGCGAAACGCTTGATACAAAAGTTTAAGCTGTTTAAATTTGTGATATCATCGAGTGTGGAAAGTACGGTATCAAAAATACCTTTTTTGATTTTGTGGTCATCGGGAAGTGCATCCATCCACTTTGGAAGGTTAATTGCAACTTCACGCACCGGAAATGTCAAAAGTACGCGTTCTAAAATTTCTTTGATTTCACTTTCGGTAAGTTCTAAACAGTTTACTGCCACAACGGGCGCTTTATATTCTTCTTCTAAATACGCGCGCAGATCTTCCGTTTCTCTTTTTTCGGGATAGCGTGTGTTTAAGAGAATCACAAACGGCTTTCCCATATCCGCAAGTTCTTTTGCTACGCGTCGCTCAGCCTCTACATAGTCGTCTCTCGGGATTTCCGTAACAGAACCGTCGGTGGTGACTAAAATGCCGATGGTGGAGTGATCGCAAATGACTTTTTTAGTGCCGATTTCCGCCGCGGTCCCAAAAGGAATCGGGTCGGGTGACCACGGGGATTTTACCATGCGTTCTGTGTCGTTTTCTATGTGGCCTAATGCACTTTCTACGATATAGCCAACACAGTCAATCAGGCGCACTTTCATTTTTGCGGCATCAAGCGAGACTTCTACCGCATCGTTTGGAATAAACTTCGGCTCTGTGGTGGTGATGGTTTTCCCGCCGGCACTCTGCGGAAGTTCATCAATCGCACGCTGCTTTTTATTTTCGTCCTCGATATTTGGAATTACGAACATATCCATAAATTTCTGGATAAATGTGGATTTTCCCGTTCTTACCGGTCCGACAACACCGAGGTAGACATCGCCTCCCGTGCGCTCTGCAATGTCTTTATAAATGTTATATTCTGCCATACAGATTCCTCCATACAAGTATTTTGTTTGTATAGACTATGAAGCGTTTTCTGAAATTATGACTGTTTGTCTTAAAAAGTTAAATTCCCCTTGCAGAAAGGGAATAGATGTGTTAAAATATCAATGAGTAAATGATGGGAGTGAGAAACTTTTGAAAAAAATAGATGTGCATTGTCACGTGAGTATGTGGGAGCACGCGCTCGTCACACCGGATATGCCATACATAACGCCTGAGGAACTCAAAAAGACTTTTTCTGCGTTTGGTATTGAAAAAGGAATGATTCTTCCGCTTATCAGTCCTGAGGGACAGTTCACAGTACAGACAAACGAAGAAACGGAACACATCGCAAATATGCATCACGATCATTTTTATTGGTTTTGCAACATTGATCCGCGCATGGGCGATAATAATGCGAAAACGGATTTTTCCGTGTTTTTGGAGCACTACAAAAAGCGCGGCGCAATTGGTGTTGGAGAAGTGACCGCTAATCTTTATATAGATGATCCTGTGATTCAAAATCTCTTTTATCACTGCGGGGAACTGGATATGCCGGTCACGATTCATATGGCGCCCGGTTTTTCCGGAGGGTACGGCTTAGTAGACGATATCGGGCTTCCAAGACTTGAAAAGATGCTAAAGAAATACCCGAAACTAAAAATTTTAGGGCATTCTACTTGTTTCTGGAGCGAAATTTCTGATAATGTTACGGAGGAAAACCGCGATGATAACGGCGTAGGAAAGGCAAATGGCGGAAGGATTGCAGAAATAATGAGGGAGTGTCCGAATCTTTACTGTGATTTATCTGCAGGTAGCGGATATCACGCGTTAAACCGTGATAAAGAACACGCGTATCGTTTTATCGAAGAATTTTCTGACCGATTACTTTTTGGCTCGGACATCACAGCACCGAATCAAAGGGCATACATGTCCGAATGGCTGGATGAAGAATTTGAAAAAGGAAATATTTCAAAAGAAAATTATAGAAAAATCTGTCGCGAAAATGCAATCAGACTGTTTCATCTAAAGGATGAAGTGTAGATAAAAAAGGAAGTGAACAAAATGAAAATCGGATTTATCGGCGGCGGTAATATGGCAGGCGCGATTGTAAATGGCGTGCTTTCTACAGGGCTTTGTGAAAAGAACGAAATTACCGTTTGCGATAAAAATAAAGAAGCGCTTTTAAAATATGAAGGCGTACATACGAGTGAAAAAAATCTTGATGCACTTGGTGCAGACGTGGTGGTTTTGGCAGTAAAGCCAAATATTTTGCCGCTTGTGCTAAAAGAAATAAAAGAAGCAAAAACGGATGCTGTATTCGTTTCAATTGCGGCAGGCGTGAAGATTGCCACCATGAAAGAGATTTTAGGAGAGACGGCAAAAATTGTGCGTGTAATGCCGAACACACCGGCTTTAGTTGGCGAAGGGATGACAGTACTCGCCGAGCCCGATAAAACACTCCCCGCAGAAGATTTTGTGAAAGTGCGCGCGGTGTTTGACTCTGTCGGAAAAACGGAAGTTTTAAAAGAAGAAATGATTAATACGGTGACGGGAATAAGCGGAAGCAGTCCGGCTTACGTATATATGATGATTGAAGCAATGGCAGATGCCGGCGTGAGGGACGGACTTGCAAGAGATATCGCATATAAACTCGCAGCGCAGGCGGTTTTGGGTTCTGCAAAAATGGTCTTAGATACGGGAATCAATCCTGCGGCTTTAAAAGATATGGTTTGCTCACCGAACGGAACGACCATTGAAGCTGTAGCGGAACTTGAAAAGAGAGGATTTCGTGCTTCCGTCATTGAAGCCATCAAAAAATGTAATGACAAGGCAAATAAAATGGGTTAATACTTCAGGAGGATAAAAATGGATATTTTGGCATATGTTTTAAGTTTAGCAGGGTTAGTTTCTATGATTTTAGCGTCCTTAACAAAAGGCGAGAAGATGAAGAGAATTTTACTTTTGGTATTTTTGGGAAATGCACTTGTTGCGACAAGTTATTTAATCGACGGCGCAGGTATCAACGGTGCGGCGGCGTGTTATCTCGGTGCATTGTTAACCATCATCAATTACTTTTTTGAATCGAAAGAAAAACCGATTCCAAAGTGGCTTGTTGGGGTTTATGCAGTAGCATTTGTTGGTGTAAACATTTGGGTAATCGGCGGCGTTTCTACGCTCGTTCATACCTTCGGTACGCGCGCGTTTTATCCGCCGGTGATTTCTATCATTGCCTGCCTGATATTCATTTTGTGTATCGGTCAGGAAAACGGTGCAAAATATCGTTTCTGGACCATTATCAATATGCTTCTTTGGTGCACATATGATGTGGTTACGCCTGCATACCCCGGCTTGGTAACCCACGGCATCCAGCTAGTGTTTTTGGCAGTCGGTATGATTATGCATGACAGAAAAGCCGCAAAAGCAGAAAAAGCAGAAAACGTAAACGCGTAAGATAGAGGTGAATGAAATGGAGATTGCATTAGCGTGTAAAAAAGCAATTGAAGAACTGATTGATGTTGCAAACCTAAAAAAAGGGGACACCGTGGTAGTTGGATGCTCTACGAGTGAAGTGTTAGGAGATAAACTCGGCACAAATTCAAGCCCCGATACAGCAAAAATCTTATTTCAGAGCATTTACAGTGTCTTAAAAGAAAAGGAAATATATTTGGCGGCGCAGTGCTGCGAGCATTTAAACCGCGCAATTATCGTAGAGCGCGCGGCAGTTCCGTTTGCGGAGATTGTAAATGTTGTGCCACAGCCAAAAGCAGGAGGCTCTTTTGCAACAGAGGCTTACAAGAATTTCTCTGACCCCGTCGCAGTAGAAGAAATCAAAGCGGACGCCGGAATAGATATCGGTGCAACCTTAATTGGTATGCACTTAAAGAAAGTTGCCGTTCCTGTGAGACTTTCTGTGAAAACCATTGGAAGCGCGCCCGTTACGGCGGCGAGAACGCGCCCGAAATTTATTGGCGGCGTGAGAGCGCATTACGATGAGAATCAATTATAATGGATGGTAAAAATTGCGCAGAACAAGCAAAGCGCCGTAAAATCTGTGACGCTTTACCTTGAAATTGCTGCAAAGAAAAAACATATACTAGTTTTGTAGGAATCCGTTTTTCGGATTCCTTTTTATTTTATCGCTTTGCTTTTTGAACAAATGTCACCTCTCGCCGTACAAAAGTACGCCTTCGGATTCCATTTGTCCAATCTGCATCAATTTTTCCACATCCTGCACTAAAAGATCAAGTAAAGAAAAAAGACCACGGAAACATTCCGTGGTCTTTTCATTTTATTTATCCAGTCTGTTTCTGATTTCACCGTTCATAAATGCTTTTAGATTCAATATGATTTCCTCTAAACAACGCTGTCTTGCTTCAAATGCGCCCCATGCCATGTGCGGCGTCAGGCATACGTTGGGAAGTCCTTTGATTTTTTGGAACGGATGGTCTTCGGGGAATGGCTCAAGAGAGTATACATCTACGCCAAGTCCCGCAATTTTCTTTTCTAAAATCGCGTTTGCGAGCGCTTCTTCATCCGTTACCGCACCGCGCGCAACATTAATAAACACGGCATTTTCTTTCATGGAATCTATTTTTTCTTTATCAATGATTCCGCGCGTCTCATCTGAAAGCGGAAGGTGTACGGAAATGATGTCTGCATTTTTACAAAGGTAATTTAAATTGCAGCACGGAAACTCTCGGTCGGGTGTTTTTTTAAATGCGATGACGCGGCAACCCATTGCCTTTGCCACACGCGCAACCTGACGGCCGATATTTCCCATACCGACAACGCCCCAAACTTTTCCGCAAAGTTCGTGATAAACGGGCGTTAAACAGTTTGCAATGCCGCTTTTTGTGTAGCTTCCGTCATTTACAAACGACTGAAACTGGGTGAGATTCGTGGAAAGTGCAAGTGCCATCGAAAGTGTTACCTGCGCGACGGAATGCGTCGAGTAGCCGACAACGTTACAAACGGCGATGCCGCGTTCCTTACAGTAGGCAACGTCTACATTATCGTATCCCGTTGCGGCGATTAAGATGATTTTTAAGTTTTTTAAATCGTTTAAATTCGATTTGTTTAATTTTACTTTATTGATAATTACTGCATCACTATCGGCAATGTGCGAAACTACTTCATCGGGTGATGTGGACTTAAAAATTACGGTTTCACCGATTTCGTCGAGAGGTGCAAAGGAAAGGTCAGAGCCGAGCGTTGCGGCGTCTAAAACGGAAATTTTCATGCGGATTCTCCTAAGGTTTGTCTTTTAAAGGTTAATGAGTACTTTTACCACTTTTCCTAAAAGTTTCAAGGTGTTTTTCGCGTCTTTTTTCAAAACGGTCACGTCACCTTTGTCGCAGGAAAGAATGTATTCGTGGGTATTGATTGTTATCTTACGGATAGCAATTTTGTTTTCATCTTTAAAGTAAACTGCTACCAAGTCACCTGATTCTGCTTTTTCATCGCGCTGAAATATTGCGATACTTTTTTTCGTTACGCCGCATTCGGTAATCGAATCGTTTCCGAGATTCACGGCATAACAAGCATTTTCCGGAGTTTTTCCCTGGGAAGCAGAAAACGGAAAGGGCGATTGAATGGCGCCTTCTAAATTGTCACTGTGAAAGAGGGAAGCACGGCCGGAAAGTTGTGGCAGAAAGAGTGCCGCCTGATAAGAGGCCGGTTTTTTGGGAGTTTTGATTACGGTGGTTAATTTGCTTAAATCTTTTTTTCTCAAATCATCCGCAGGAACACCAAAATATTCTGCGATTGCATCTAGCGTTTCCCACTTCGGAGAAGAAGTTCCTGCCAGATAGTTACTGATGGTGGACCTTGTCATATGGATACTTTTTGCCAAGTCCACGTGCTTTGTTTTGTTTTTCTTAATTAAATATTTTAAATTTTTGATAAACATTCGTTTATCTTTCAACTGTTCCTGATCTGTCGGTAGCATCGTTTCACCTCTTGCTTCTTCTGTTTGTTCTGAGTTCTTTTAAGCGCGCTGCACGGGTGCGCGCTTTTTTGCGACGGAGTAAAATCACAAAGACTACAACGCCAAAAATCAAAATAAACCAAATATTAAATATATAGGAAAAGAACTGTTTTATAATACTTTTTCCAACGCTGCGACTTGCGTAAAGCGGAGAGCGTGCAACTTCATCATCCCCGTATAAAAAGACGATTTCACCTAATACGTCGCCTTCCTTTACGGGTGCCGTAATATCATCTTTTATCTTGATTTCACTTCTTAAATTGTCGGCAAAGTAGTCAGCACTGGGAAGAAGTGCAACCACATCTTTGTACGTCTTTAAAACAAGGCTTGATTTTCCGCGCGCATATTTTACCTTACAGGTAGAAGCGAGTTCTTCTCCTTTTTGTACGGTTCTGATACGGTAATTATTAAACCCGTATTTAAACATGCTTTTGGTGTCGATAAACACACGCTCGGGGATTTCTTTCGGGGAACGGAAGATAGAAGAAACCAAGACCATACTTCCGAGTTTTGCACTACCCACAAAACACTGACCGGCATCAGAGGTTGAACCGGTTTTAATGCCCGTTCCGTAAACGTAACGGATATCGGGATTGGAGTTGTGGCTTATCATATAGTTTCTGGTCCAGTATTTGCGTTCTTTTTCGGTTTTGTTTGTGGGCGGGATTGTCATTCTCTGCGTGAGAGAAACTTCCTGGAAAACCTCGTTTTTCATCGCTTCAATCCCTAAAATGGCCATGTCGTAAGCGGTGGAGTAATGGTCTTTATCATGATACCCGTGGGGATTCATGAAATTTGTGTTTTCCATTCCGATTTCACGCGCTCTTTCGTTCATCAATGTTACGAAAGAACCGATAGAGCCTGAAACTTCTTCTGCCAAAGCGTTTGCCGCATCGTTAGCAGAGTGCAACATCAAAGCGTATAAAAGGTCACGTACCGTTAAGATTTCCCCTTCTATTAAGTCCATTTTTGAACTGTCGGATGCAATAGAAACGGCGGCTTTGCTTGCCGTTACCTCTTTATCAAGGTCTAAATGTTCGATGGCTAAAAGTGCCGTCATAATCTTTGTAGTACTTGCAGGATATATTTTTTCGTGTGCATTTTTTTCATAAATGACCGTGCCGGTGTTGGCGTTTATTAAAACTGCCGTTTCGCCGTAAACATTCGGAAGACCGTTCGGTAAGAAAAGGTCGTCTTCTTCCTCTTCGTCTGCCTCGCTAGCTTCAGAAGAAGTATCATCGTCATCATCTTGCTCTTCTTCCGCCGGTTTAGAAGAGGGCTTTGCGGATGCAGGCGCTTTTGTTGGCTTAGCCTCAGTTGCTTCTGTTTTCTTTCTGTTTGGGTTGTTGCTTTCACTCACCGGAATCTGAGCAGAGTCATCAGCCGGTTCTGCCGAAACACCTAAAAAGCAAGATAGCGCTATCAAAAATGCAGAAAGCATCAAAATATACTTCTTCATAAAAGTTTCTCCTTTATGTATTAAGACAATAATAAATCTATTTTACTACATTTTCTTAAAATATTCAACCAAAAATTATTTTTTTCTTCAATTTTCTTGAAATTTGAGACTGGAAGAACCGTTGACTTTTTTATAAAAAACATGTAAAATAAAGGAGAAAGAGAATAAAAAAGGAGCATATTTATGAACTTGAAAGAATTGATATTAAATCGTCGTACGATCAGAAAATTTTCACAGAAAAAAGTAGCGGAAGAAACGCTTATATCCTATATTGATTTTGCAAGACTTTCGCCGAGTGGTGCAAATCTTCAGCCTTTAAAATATGCTGTTATCACGGAAAAAGAAAAGGTAGACGCAATTTTCCCTCTCACAAAGTGGGCAGGATATTTTGGTGGCGCATATACGCCGGGCGAAGATGAAAAACCGACGGCGTTTATTTTGGTATTTCACGATACGTCCATCCCCGGCGGGTCGGCAGAGTTTGACGCAGGCGCTGCGATTATGACAATAAATTTACTCGCAGAAGAAGAAGGTATCGGATGTTGTATTATGGGTGCAATTGAACGTGAGAAAATCTGTGCGCTTTTAGATATCCCTGAAGGAATGAACCTGATGTACGCGTTAGCGTTCGGATATAAAGGGGAGACGCCAAAATTCGTAGAATTGGACGGGGAAGATATCAAATATTTCCTGAAAGATGACCAAA
>JAZRET010000101.1:0-7115 GCA_045660945.1 Congzhengia sp. | reverse complement strand
CTGCGCTTAAATTTATTATGAGATCCGCGTTTCTCTTGATAGAAAAATAAGTATTTATATCAAGTTCAAACCCCTTTTGTGCGGCAAAACGCACGGCGCGAAGCATTCTTAAAGCATCTTCTAAAAATCTTGTGTCGGGGTCTCCCACGCAGCGGATTACTTTTTTCTTTAAATCCAAAAGCCCGCCAAAACAGTCAATCAGCCCGTCTTTTTCGTTATAAGCCATAGCGTTTACGGTAAAATCGCGGCGTGCGAGGTCTTCTTCTAAAGAAGTAGAAAACGTGATTGATTCGGGGTGGCGGTTGTCTTTATAAGCGCCGTCTTTTCGAAACGTCGTCACTTCAAAAATTTCACCGTCTAATAAAACACTCACCGTTCCGTGTTTTAGTCCCGTATCAAAGGTTTTCGGAAAAATGTCTTTTACCTTATCAGGAGTAGCAGACGTTGTGATATCCCAGTCGTCAGGAAATAAACCTAATAAAGAATCTCGCACACATCCGCCCACGGCGTAGGCAGAAAACCCGTTTTTCTCTAATTCACTTATGATAAAACGCACGTTTTTCGGCAAAATCATTTTCTTTCTTCTTTCTTCATATCATATATCAATATTCTATCAAAAAAAGCGGCGGTTTGCAATTTATTTTATTTTTGTAATCGTAACTTAATATTGAAAAATATTGACATTTCGGCACTTTTTCGATATAATATAAAAGAGTTTTTATATTATAGTATAAAAGCGGATATTTTTAGATGTAATTGTGAACTTTTCAATGCATTTCGAAAAAATAAAGAAGGAGGTAAAAACATGACACCAATGGTCATACTGGGCGCTGTTAGCCTTGTTTTGATCGCGGTTGCCTCTGTGGTTAGCTTTAAAGTTGGCGATAGTTCTCGCAAGAGAAAAGATGAAGCAGAAATCGGCTCTATCGAAGCAGAAAAGAAGCGCATCATTGAAGAAGCCAAAAAAGAAGGCGAAAACAAAAAAAGAGAAGCCCTTTTAGAAGCAAAAGAAGAAAATCACAAGGCGAGACAAGAACTTGATAAAGAAATCAAAGAACGCCGCAAAGAAATTTCAAGACAAGAAAGCAGAATCCAGCAAAAAGAAGAAGCTCTCGATAAAAAGACAGAAGTCATCGAGAAAAAAGAAGAATCTTTAAATAAAAAAGACAAAGATTTAGACGTTCTTCGTGAAGAAATTGAAGCAATCAAAGTAAAAGAGCTTGACCTTTTAGAAAAACTTTCCGGTCTTTCCAAAGAAGATGCAAAACAACTTCTCTTAGAAAAGATTGAAAGTGAAGTAAAACATGAAGCTGCTTTGATGGTAAAAGAAATTGAAGCACAGGCAAAAGAAAACGCAGATAAAACAGCGAAAAACATTATTGCCGGTGCAATTCAGAAATGTGCAGCAGACCATGTAGCAGAAACAACCGTTTCCGTGGTTAACCTGCCAAATGAAGAAATGAAAGGCCGCATCATCGGTCGAGAAGGTCGAAACATCAGAACCTTAGAAACACTTACCGGTATTGATTTAATTATCGACGATACACCGGAAGCAGTTATCCTTTCAGGTTTTGACCCCGTAAGAAGAGAAATCGCAAGACTCTCCTTAGAAAAACTCATTATTGACGGACGAATTCATCCGGCAAGAATTGAAGAGACCTATGAAAAAGCGAAAAAAGAAGTGGAAGCACAGATTAAGCAGGAAGGTGAAAATGCAACCTTTGAAACAGGGGTGCACGGTTTACATCCTGAAGTAGTGAAACTTCTTGGTAAACTCCGTTACAGAACAAGTTACGGACAAAACGTTTTAAAACACTCCATCGAGGTATCCCATATCTCAGGCCTCATCGCAGGAGAACTTGGTGTGGATGTTACGATGGCAAAAAGAGCAGGTTTACTTCATGACTTAGGTAAAGCAGTAGACCACGAAATTGAAGGCTCACACGTAACCATCGGTGCAGACCTTGCGAAAAAATACAAGGAAAGCAAAGATATTGTAAATGCAATTATGGCGCACCACGGCGATGTGGAAGCTGAAACGATTGTAGCAGTCATCGTTCAGGCAGCAGACGCAATCTCTGCAGCACGTCCGGGCGCAAGAAGAGAAAATATCGAATCCTATATTAAGAGATTGGAACAACTCGAAGAAATTGCAAATTCTTTCCCCGGTGTTGAAAAATCCTTTGCGATTCAGGCCGGAAGAGAAATCAGAATTATGGTTAGTCCGGATAACGTTAAGGACGATTCCATCACACTCGTTGCTCGTGACATCGTGAAAAAGATTGAGGAAGAACTTGAGTACCCCGGTCAGATTAAGGTAAATGTAATCCGCGAAACAAGAGCAGTTGAGTACGCAAAATAAAGCGTAAAAAAATTAAAATATATATAGAGTTTTAAAGAGAAATAATTGAAAAATTGCTATATAGATTTTAAAAGCCCCGAAATTTCGGGGCTTTCCTTTTTACCCATTTTAAAGTAATAAAAAACAAACGCACAACTTAAGGCTGAGGGAAAATTGTGTGAATTGAGTAAATGGAGTCCGAAGGCGTACGATTGTACGTCGAGAAGCGACGCGCAAAACCCAAGGTTGCGGAAAAAATGAATCAGAATGTGCGCCCGAGCCCGAAGCTGTACAAAAAAAGTACTGCGAGTGGTGAGGGAAGCGCATAGCAAGACAAAAAAGAAAGGATGGCTATCAAAAAAGCCATCCCTTTTGTTTTGCGTTCTGAACATTTTTTACCAACCGATTTTAACTGATATCTGCCATATCAAGGAACTGATGCCCGTTTTCAGCAATATATTCTTTTCTGCCCGCGAGGTTATCGCCGAGCAGGATATCAAACATCTGAGCGGTTTTTTCCGCATCGTCATACGTTACGCGGATTAAGCGTCTCGTTTCGGGGTTCATAGTGGTCTGCCACATCATTTCCGGCTCATTTTCACCAAGACCTTTTGAGCGCTGCACTTTAAACTTTTTGCCCGCGAGTTTTTCTGTGATTTCCGCCTTTTCTGCTTCGTTAAAGGCAAAATAAGTATCTTTTCCGCAGGTGATTTCAAAAAGCGGAGATTCTGCGATGTAAACCTTGCCCTCTTTGATTAATGTCGGCATTAAAACATAAATCATCGTTAAAATTAAGGTTCTGATCTGATATCCGTCGACATCGGCGTCGGTACAGATGATGATTTTGTCCCAACGGAGGTTATCTAAATCAAAGGTAGACATATCTTTGGCGTGCTTTGTTTTCATTTCCACGCCGCAACCTAACACTTTTACCAAATCTGTGATGATTTCCGATTTAAAAATCTTGCCATAATCGGCTTTTAAGCAGTTTAAGATTTTACCGCGCACGGGGATAATCGCCTGAAACTCTGCGTCTCTGCCTTTTTTACAAGAGCCCAAAGCCGAGTCACCCTCAACGATATAAATTTCGCGGCGCGAAATATCTTTTGTTCGGCAGTTGATGAATTTACTGATACGGTTCGTCATATCAACTGCGCCGGTTAAACTTTTCTTTGCCGCAACACGCGCTTTTTCTGCGCTTTCGCGGCTACGTTTGTTGATTAAAACCTGCTGTGCGATTTTTTCTGCCGCGTCCTTATTTTCAATCAGGAAAACCTCTAACTGCTCGCGCAGAACTTCGGTCATTGCCTCCTGAATAAATTTATTCGTGATAGATTTTTTTGTTTGGTTTTCATAGCTCGTAACGGTGGAGAATGAGTTTGAAACCAAAATTAAACTGTCTGCAATATCGTTAAAACCGATTTTGCTTTCGTTTTTGTTATATTTATTGTTTGTTTTTAAGTACTTGTCCAAAACGGAAACGAACGCGCTTTTTACCGCTCTGTCAGGCGAGCCGCCGTGTTCTAAGAAACTTGAGTTATGATAATACTCAATCATGTTGATTTCATTATTAAAGGTAAATGCGAAGTTCATTTTCACATTGTATTCCGGAAGATCTTCACGGTCTCTGCCGCGTCTTTGTGCGTCAAACGAGAAAACAGGACTAAACGATTTTCCATCTGAGATTTCTTCGATGTAGTCATTGATACCGTTTTCGTAGAAATATTCATACATATCCCAGCCCTCTGCGGTCTGGTTATATAAAATGAATTTGATGCCGGAATTTACAACGGACTGGCGTTTTAATACATCCTGATAATATTCTAAAGGAATGTTGATATCTTTAAAAACTTCCGTATCAGGGCGCCAGCGGATGGTAGAGCCCGTTTTTTTCGACTTGATTTCTTCAACTAAAAGCTCGCTTGCCGGATTTCCCTTTTCAAAGTGCATCGAGTAGCGATTTCCGCCGTATTGCACGGTAACATCCATGAAAGACGAACTATACTGCGTTGCGCAAGTACCAAGGCCGTTTAAACCAAGACTATATTCATAGTTTTCGCCTGCGTTGTTTTTGTATTTACCGCCTGCGTAGAGTTCGCAGAAGATAAGTTCCCAGTTATAGCGCTGTTCTTTTTCGTTATAACCCATCGGGATGCCGCGACCATAGTCTTTTACTTCGATGGACTTATCGGCAAAACGGGTGATTTCAATTTCCGTACCGTAGCCTTCTCTTGCTTCGTCAATGGAGTTTGACAGAATTTCAAAAAAGGAGTGTTCGCAGCCGTCGAGTCCGTCAGATCCGAAGATAACGCCGGGACGAAGACGCACGCGGTCAGCACCTTTCAAAGACGATATGGAGGTTTCATCATACTTTTTCTTCAATCTGGTTCAACCTTTCAAAAAAATTTAAGGGCTTTACCTTAATGAAGGGTGCAGAAAATCTGCACCCCTATAAATCTTTAGATATGTGCACTGTAATTCGGTGCTTCTTTTGTAATGTTGATATCGTGCGGATGGCTTTCGATTAAACCTGCGCCGGTAATCTGAATGAATTTACCATTTTTCTTTAATTCTTCGATGGTTTTTGTACCGCAGTAACCCATACCTGCACGAAGACCGCCCATTAACTGATAAATGGTGTCGGCAACCGCGCCCTTAAAGGGAACACGGCCTTCAACGCCTTCGGGAACAAGTTTTTTGGTGTTAGTCTGGAAGTATCTGTCTTTTGAACCAACTTCCATTGCGGCGATAGAGCCCATGCCGCGATAAACTTTAAAGCGTCTGCCCTGATAGATTTCTTCTTCTCCGGGGCTTTCTTCACAGCCGGCAAAAAGACTACCAATCATGATGGCATTTGCACCTGCTGCAATTGCTTTCGGGAGGTCACCTGAATATTTAATACCGCCGTCTGCGATCGCAGAAACGCCGTATTTTTCACAAACTTCATAAACGTCCATAATTGCGGTAATCTGCGGAACACCGATACCTGCAACGACACGGGTGGTACAGATAGAACCGGGACCGATACCCACTTTAACAGCGTCTGCGCCGGCTTTGATTAATTCTTTTGCAGCTTCGCCTGTTGCGATGTTACCTGCGATTACGGAAACGTCCGGGAATGCATCTTTTAATTTTGATACTGCTTTAATGATGTTTGCACTGTGGCCGTGAGCGGAGTCTAACACAAATGCGTCAACCTGCGCATCTACCAAGGCTTTTGCACGGTCTAACATATCGTTTGTTACACCCAAAGCCGCGCCGGCAATGAGTCTTCCGTGAGCATCTTTTGCAGAGTTCGGGTATTTTACACTCTTTTCAATGTCTTTAATGGTGATGAGTCCTTTTAAAGAGCCGTCTTCACCAACGATGGGAAGTTTTTCGATTTTATATTTTCTTAAAAGTTCCTGTGCTTCTTCTAAGGTTGTGCCCTGCGGAGCGGTGATTAAGTTTTCCTTTGTCATACAATCGCTGATTTTTCTGGAAAAATCGGTTTCAAAGCGAAGGTCACGGTTTGTGATAATACCGATGAGTTTGCCGTTTTCGCAAACCGGAACACCGGAAATTCTGTATTTACCCATGAGTTTATCCGCTTCTTCCAATGTGCGGTCAGGTCCCAAGAAGAAAGGATCTGTAATAATGCCGTGTTCAGAGCGTTTTACTTTGTCCACTTCTGTTGCCTGCGCGTCGATGGTCATATTTTTATGAATAATACCAATACCGCCCTCACGTGCCATCGCAATCGCCATGGCAGATTCCGTAACGGTGTCCATTGCGGAACTCATTAAGGGGATGTTTAATTTAATTTTCTTTGTAAGTTGCGTGGAAATGTCCACCATATCGGGCGTTACCTCGGATTTTTGCGGAACGAGTAAAACGTCATCAAATGTCAAGCCCTGTTTTGTTACTTTGTTCATTCTTGTACACCCTTTCTCAGATCGTAATAAAAGTATATAGTAAAAAAGTATAAAACTCCACTCTTTTACCATATAGTATATCAAAAAAAAAGCATAAAATCAAGGAGATTTTGTAAGAAACCCGTGAAATTTAAACGTAAAGTTGCTGTAATGAAAGATTCATATATTTATGGTATGATAAAAATATATTATGAGATATAAAGGGAGATTTTAAATGGAACTACTTTCGCCGGCGGGAGATTTTGAAAGTTTAATTACGGCAGTAAAGAATGGCGCCGATGCTGTATATATCGGCGGGCCTTCTTTTAGTGCGCGCAAAAACGCGAAGAACTTCACGGAAGAAGAAATCAAAAAAGCGGTGGATTTTTGCCACCTGCGCGGCGTGCACGTCACGGCACTGTGTCCCGGGTTTGTGCACACGGAATTCCACCAGCGCATGGACATGGACAAGACCGTCTACCCGGGCTGGATGTGGCTCGATGCCGAGCGCGTGGTCCGCGAAGGACTTGCAGATGCCTTTGCCGGCAAGGGGATTTCCATTCCCAGCAAGCGGTACAAGGTCCTGGCGTGGTTCGGCGCCCGCGGTCCGCAGGCGCTTGTAGCGCGAATCGCCGGCCGCGGCCGGTAGCCGGCCGCCGCCGCGGAACACCGCGTCATTCAACTTGGCCCCTTCCGCGGCCCGCCTCTACGGTGGGTGACTATGACGAGCGCCACAAACCCCAGTCCTGCTTACCTCAACCAGCTCGACGCCGAAACCGGGCGCCGCATGGAAACAGCGCAGGCTCCGGTGTCGCCTTTTGCCGGGGCTTCCGCTGAGCTTTCGGCGGCCCTGCGAGCACAGGTGGATGCGCTGGCTGCGG
>JAZRET010000100.1:0-7258 GCA_045660945.1 Congzhengia sp. | reverse complement strand
AATACGCCGGCATGCCGCCGGGAGCATACAGAAAAATGGTAAAATAAAAAGAGGCTGTAGCAATTGCTACAGCCTCCTTTGCGTGTTTATTGATCACATTTTTAGAAGTTCTTCTGCGACAATGTCTGCTAAAATCGCGTGTCCTTTATCATTGGGATGAAGCCCATCCGGGATAACGTCTGCATCTTTCGGATCAAGCGGATTGATGCGGAATAAATCAATAACGGAAACTTCGTTTCTTTTGCAGATTTCAACGATTGCATCTACATAGCACGCTAATTTTTTTGAATCAGGGAAAGAGAGTTCTTCTTCGCGCAATCTGTGCAGGGGCGTCATAAAAACAATCTTTGCATCCGGAAAATCACGTTTTAACTTTTTGCAAAGAGAGTTAACCGCACCGCAGAATGTGTATATATCTTCGCTGTCAACGTTACCAAACGGCGCATCTCCGTGACCGAAATCATTGGTGCCTCCAAACACAACTACGGCATCCGCATTTCGATTCATCACTTCTGCACGCAGTTCAAATGTGTAATCATAGATTGTATTTGTTATCGTGGGGACAACCTGACGCGCGATTCTTGTGCCGCCGACACCGTAATTATAGGCTTCCTTTAAATCATATTTTTCTTTCATCAATTGATGAAATGTTCTGCTTTCATCCGTTGTTCCCACGCCTTCTGTGATGCTATCGCCGAGAAAATTGATTGTTAAGCCTTTTAATTCCATTGCCCTGTCTCCGTTTCTTTATCATTTTGTTCGCTTTTATTCTAACACCGAAAAAATGAAATGTCAATACAGGAAAACGCAGGTTTTATTTGAGCAGATATTCCATCCCCAGCATTTTATATTTTGCTCCCGCCATTTCATTTTGAGGGAGTTTCTCCCACGGGCTTTCGCCAATTAATTTCTTTATCGCTTCAAGGTTTTCTATTGTATCGGTGATGCCTGCGATTAAAGGTGTTCGAATCAAAAGCGGTTTTCCGCTATTTTGTAAAATTTTCAGATTTTCCAAAATTAAACGATTGTCTTGTCCCGTATACTTTTTGTGTAAGTTGCTATCTGCAATTTTTACATCGAAAATAACGAAATCAAGTTTTGCTAAAACCGTTTCAAACACATCGTTCTTTGCAAAGCCGGACGTTTCGATACAAAGATGGTAACCCTTTAGTTCCTCTATGAGTTCAAGCAAAAACTCCGGTTGAAACAAAGGCTCACCGCCCGAAAAGGTGAATCCTCCAAAAGAATCACCCAAAACATCCGCAGATGCACGGAGTTCCTTTGCAAGCGTTTTTGTATCCACTTCTCTTCCCGCAATTTCCAGTGCATTTTCCGGACACACATAGATACATCTTCCATATGGTTTGCATGCTTCATGTTCGCATTTTTTTCTGCACGCGCCACATTGAACACACTTTGTTTCTTTATACATCAATTGTCTGTTTTTAGATAATCCTTCGGGGTTATGACACCACGCGCAGCGAAGTGGACAACCTTTTAAAAACACCGTTGTTCTGATGCCGGGACCATCGTGCACCGCCATCTCCTTGATGTCAAAAATGACGCCTTTCATATTGTATATACCTGCCGTTTGATTACATGCTCCTGATATTCTTTGTCGAGTTCTACAAAATACGCGCTCCATCCCCAGATGCGAACGACGAGTTGTCGGTAGTTGTCGGGATTTTTTTGTGCATCAAGCAGTTTTTCAAGATTCACCGTGTTGAGTTGGAGCTGATGACCGCCACGCGTAATAAAAGTTTTTACCAACATACCAACTTTTTCAATACCACTTTCCTCCGCAAAAATGCTTTGATGGAATTCAAGGGTCAAAGGACCGCCGTTCATTGCATTTTCAAAATTCGGTTTTGTCATAGAACCAATAACAGATACCGGACCTTTCACTTTTGCAAACAAACTCACGGAAAAGTTTGTTCCAAACGGTTCTTTTGCGCGTCTTCCATCTGCAGATGCGCCGATTTCATTTGCGTGCCAAAGATAATACATCGCAGAACCTGTTCCTGCGCGGAAAAGACCGCCGCGGCAGTTTGTTTTCCCCGCTAATGCATTGGAAAACGCATCTAAAAGTTCCGTTGCGATATCATCTACAAAATCGTCATTATTTCCAAGTTTCGGCGCTTCATATCGTAGTTTATGTAAAAGTTCAGGTGTATTTTCAAAATTTTCGTCTATTGCCTGAATCAGCGTTTCTTTCTTTACACTTTTTTCTTCGAATACATATTTTTTTATCGCCGCCAGACTATCTGCCGCCGTTGCGATGCCTGTTCCGTGAATACCGAAATTGTTATATTTTCCACCTTCGTAGATATCACAATCCATTAAAACATTCATAAACGGCGACGGCACAAACCAAAGGTTTTGAATGTTTTCACAAACAAGCGCACTTTCTTTTTCAATTTCCTTCTTTACAAGAGCAAAAAAATCTTCGTATGTTTCTGCGTCCAAAAGGTTTTGATGGAGCACTATGTCAACGGCTTTCGGATAAGACATCGCCCCGATATTGGCAACATCTGCACCAACATTCGGAATGATAAATTCCCAGCAAGCCGCCACGGTATAGTTCCGAGCGTCTTCCTTGCTGTAACCCATTTTTTCAAGCGCAGGAATGACTATGTCGTCATTGGAATACTGTGGAAAGCCAAGCCCTGCTTTTGTGAGTTTTGTGGCCTCTAAAAACACTTCGTCGGACGTGTTTTTAGAAACACGCAGATTGATTTTCGGGTCAATCATTTTGTTGTTGCAGGACGCTTTTAAGCACAGTTTGGAAAGATCATTAAAGACTTCTTCTCCGTCTTCATTTATGCCTCCGAGCATCATGCTTTGCCCGTTATCACCTTGCTGTACGCCAATATAAATATCACTGTCCTTATTAAAAGACAAAAAGAAATCTTCTAAAAGGGAAAGCGCGGTTTCTTCTGTATAAATGCCTTTTTCCATATCGGCCTTAAAATAAGGATACATATACTGATCAAATCTTCCAACCGTGTTGTGATAATTCCCCTCAAGCCATAAAGAGAAATGTAAGATTCTGAAAAACTGAAGTGCTTCGCGGAAATTTCGCGCAGGGTATCTCGGAACTTGTGTTAAAACTTCAACCAAATCATCTCTCCCGAGTTTTTTTGCTTCTTCCAAATATTTGTCAGAAAGAACCAAAATATTATCAACGGCGCGTTTTCCGTATTCGTCCGCAGTTTCGCGTTTTTTTAATAATCCAACTTTTATTGCATCTTCATAGTTCGGAGAAAGGTTAGAAAGAAAACCGAGTTCGTGGATATAATGTTCTTTCTTGATTTCTTCCCACTCTACATCCGTAAAAATTTCGGGAAGGTTTGAAACCGTGCGCAAGAAACAAATCTGCTCACCTTCTAAAATAACTGCTTTTTCTTCTTTGCACAACCGTTCAAAACGGTCTGCCATACGTTCAATGGGGGATAACTTTTTTTCGGCATACTCCTCTTTTATATTCCAATCAACTTCATGACGGAATTTGTGATGTTCCTTATTTAATATAAACTGGTAAAGTTTTTGATCCATAATAAATCCTCCTTTAACGTTTCTCTAAGATTACTATATAGCATTTTCTTGACATTTACTCGCAGAATATTGTATAATAATAGCAAGATTTTATCTTTTTGGGTGGTTTTATGATTTTTCATCAGCCGAACAACTCTCTGGGGAATTATAATTACAATACAAGATTTTATACGGATACCATCTGGGAATTTCATTTTCACAGAAATTTAGAGCTGATTTATGTGATTTCAGGTGCAGTAAACTGCACTGTCAAGGGTGTTTCTTATCGTTTAGAACAAGGCGACTTCGGTCTTTGCCTTCCCTATGAAATTCATAAATACATGCCCGAAGAAAATACAAACTACTGGGTTTTGGTTTTTTCCGAAGATTTTGTGCGCTCGTTTTCAAAACAAATTGCAGGAAAGGCGGGAGACGGCTTTCGTTTTTGCGTAAAAAAAACCACAGAAAACTATATAAAAGAGCAGTTAATTGAAAACAACGCTCCCTCCGTGTTTACATTAAAATCGTGCCTTTATGCTCTGTGCGAAGCATATTTATCTTCCGTCACCTTAAAAGAGGATACAATGAAAAAAACGGAAACGATTGACCGCATCACAGACTATATCGCAAACAATCACACAAAAAAAATCACGCTCTCTGATGTCTCAAGAGCGCTTGGATATGACTATAACTATATGTCCCGCGTGTTCCAAAAAACGTTTCATCTTTCCTTTACGCAATTTTTAAATATTTACCGTTTGGATACCGCAGTAAAACTTTTAGAAGAAACGGATGACGCCATCACCACCGTCGCTTTTGAGAGCGGTTTTCAAAGCATCCGCAGTTTCAATCACCTATTTAAAACAAACACAGGATTTTCTCCCAAAGAATACAGAAAAGCATACCGAACCTGATATACACCTCCAAACGTGTCTAACTTTCGGGGTGCATACCACCTAAGTCGGTATGCTTTTTCACCGTTTTATTTTCAATTATTCGGCTATTTCCACAATCTGCATAGTGACACAAATGCTTCTTTCGGCTAAAACAAACTCTATCATTTCACCAATTTTAATTTTGTAATTCATAAGTTTCGCCGGCGTGTTTTCTGCAATCAGTTCACCATTGCAATAAACAGAAAAATATCCTTCGATATGTCCTTCTGCTTTGGACAGTTCTTTCGTCATTTCAACCGTGTATTCGTCTTCGCCGACTGTAAACTGTGCCTCCAGCATCGAAATATTTTCTTCTTCCTTGTAGGCATATTTAAAGTATCCGTTCGCTTTTTCATCGCCAAAACGCTTTACTTCATAGAAAACGATTTTGGAATCCGCCCACAGATCCCCTTCTTTTTCAGGCCGTTCCTCTTTTTCCGACTTGATCTCTTCTTGAGACTTCTTAGGAGTTAAACTTGCAACAAGATGATAATCATATTCTTCCGTGTTGAGTGTCACTGTTTCACCTCGAACAAGAATCGTTCCTTTGATGTTTTCATGACGCATCGTTCCATGCGTGTAAACATCAAAATATCCTACCACCTGCTTTTGTGATACAGAAATAACTTCCGTCAATTTAATATTACAATCCACAATATCAAACGCGCTGTTTTTACACTTTAAATCCGCATAAAACGTTGCTGTTTCTTTCGGCGTCCACTCTAAAAACAGAGTCCCGCTTATGTCCTCTTCGCGATATCCGGAAATCTGTAAAATGGAATCTGTCTCCACGCGGTAGGTTTCTTTTGTTTTGTCCTCTTCTTTTTGATTCTCAGGGTCTTTCTGTTCTTCTTTCTCTACTTCCACAGGTTTTTTGATTGCTCGGAACAATAGCGTTGCTACTTCTGCCCTTGTGATTCCGTCCTGCGGTCGCAAGCGATTTTCATAACCTTGCATTAGGCCTGCTTCAACCGCTATTGCTACGTATTCTTTTAAGTTGACAGAAATCTGCGTACTGTCTTCATATTTATCAATAATAGACAAATTAGGAGTTTTTGTATCCTTTAAACCACTGATTTTTACAAGTGCATATGCTACATCTTCTCTCGTTGCTCTACCATGCGGATTAAAAAACGCCTTTCCTCCGGCAGGATAATATCCCGTAAGGTATTCTTTTACCGACTCTATGTAAGCATACGACCACATATCACTTGTAACATCGGAAAATGTTTCTTTTTCCTCTACATCTTTTTCCTTGCCATATATAATGGACAGCATTTTTGCAAACTGTTCTCTTGTAACGAATTCATCTGGCGCAAACATATTGTCTCCTACGCCTTCTAATACATGCGCCTGATGGAAATACTGCACCGCATCATATGCAAAATGCTCCTCTGTTACATCAACAAACGAGTCCACCCCTTGTGCAAACACACTCGTCATAGCAAACAACATAAAACAAACTGTCAAAAAACAAATCGTCTTCTTCATTCTATTTCCTCCTTAGGATATTTTGCACTTTCCTATCACACAAAATTTCTTTTTCCCTCCTTTCTTTTGCAAAATAAAAAAGTGCGCAGTTTACAGAAACCACGCACTAAAAACGCATGGCTCCGCTGATGCGACTCAGTTTTACATATAGCAAGGTATGCAAAAATAGAGCATGCATTTTTTACAAAATATAAAAAAAGCCTACCATTGCTATAATAAATATTAAACTGAGTCGCAAGATGATTATATCACAAAAATCAAAAAATGGCAAGAGCATTACAACTCTTACCATTTCATTTATTTGATTCTCTCTAACATATTCTCAATAAATATACCATATCCGCGTGTCGGGTCATTCACAAAAACGTGTGTAACCGCTCCGACAAGTTTTCCGTTTTGAATTATCGGCGAACCGCTCATTCCCTGCACGATGCCACCGGTAGCGTCTAAAAGTCTTTTATCCGTCACGCTGACAATCATATTTTTCCCATCTACCGCATGGGGCATAAGTTTTGTGATTTCCACGTCAAAGCACTCTACTTTTTCGCCCGATACATTTGAGTAAATCTGCGCTTTTCCTTTTTCAACGTGACTTTTTGATGCTACCGGAATCTCTGCACTATTTGCGCCTACCGGATAGCCGTCTTCTACCAAACCAAATATCCCCTGCGCCGTATTTTGTAAAATCACACCGTGGTCTATTCCGCTTTGGTCAAAAAGACCGCAAAGTTCTCCCGGTTCTCCCCTTTTCCCTTTATTGACATCCACAATTTCCGTACCCGTGATACTCCCCTTTTCGACGGGCATAATGATTCCGGTATCAACGTCTGTAATTGGATGTCCGAGTGCGCCAAATACGCCATTTTCTTTTTCTAAAAATGTAACCGTCCCGATCCCCGCCGTGCTGTCACGCACCCAAATACCGAGCCGATAGCCGTCTTTTGTTTTCACGGGTGTTATTTTTTTTGCATAACTTTTTCCGTTTTTTACAATCGTTAAGATGAGATCTTTGCCGGAAGATTCTTCCACGATTTTCCCAAACTGCTCCACGGTGTGAAGCTCTTTTCCGTTGGCTCTTAAAATAATATCTGCACTTTTTATATCAAGTTCTTCTGCATCAACTGTTTTTCCGTCTTCTCCCTTTATTTTTTCCGTTCCCACGCACAAAAGTCCACGCGTAAACATTTTGATTCCCACCGTTTTTCCGCCGGGCACAAGATGCGTTTCGGGAAGTACATCCACCGAAACATTTTTGACCGGTATGATGCCAAACAGCTTCACCTTTGCATCGTATTCAC
>JAZRET010000099.1:0-1058 GCA_045660945.1 Congzhengia sp. | reverse complement strand
AGGTAATAATCTTCGCCGTATTGATACATAACAGGCAGAAACATATAATCTGCGCCTTTGCCTTTTACATCGCACACAGACAAAATAGCGTCCGGCTGTTTATCAGGCATTGAAATGTACCGCCGCAAATCTTCTTCGTGGTACAAAAGTCCTTCACGTTCAATCGGCTGATTCTTGTAAAGGCAACGATAGGTGATATCGTCCATCGCCAACTCTTGATCGTGGAAGAAATCTTCCGTGAAACCCATATACTCATAGTCAAAATTGCTTTTGCCCGTAACCGGATCAATGTCTGGAATAGCGATAAACCTTGTTCGCACATCTTCGTTGCCGTCATAAAGCCTTTGCAACCGACCAATAACATCATGCACCGACCACCTTGTAGCGATATGTATTTCCTTTGCGCCATCTAACTTTCTCTGCCTTGCGTCAACGGAATACACATTCCACAACTTATCCAAAATGTTTTTATTCAACGCTTCTTCCAACTTGCCGATCATATCATCGACAAGAAGAAATCCATGCGGCGATACTCTAACTTTACCAGCGTTCTCACTTCCTACCGATGTAGTCTGCAAAGAGGAAAATCCGCGAAACTTTCCTACGTTGAAACTTCCGGCTTTTGCGTTCGTCCTGTTTACATCAAGTCCAGCGAATATCTCTAACCATGTATACTCTTGTCTGTTTGTGCAAATATCCAATACACCGTCATAGTACATACGGCAGATATCCGATGAATGAGAAAAGAACAAATTAAAATCATTTGGAAACCAACCAATGATTGCGGAATTGAAAAACTTTTCGCAAGTCGTTTTTTGGCTACCAGGCACGGCAGATATTGTGAGGATATCTAACTTATCATCTAACATATCTTGTAATGCCGGAATAATGCCATGTTTGATGAATTGCTTTCTCTTCGGCAGATAAAACCGTTCTTTCTGTAACCGATTCTTTTCAAGATAAAGCAAATAACTGTCAAAATCCCTGTTCCTTGCAAGTATCAGTAAAATACGCAAATAGATATTCGTTTCTCGTGTTGTCTGCACATTGTCACGGAG
>JAZRET010000098.1:0-16185 GCA_045660945.1 Congzhengia sp. | reverse complement strand
GGGGTGATATAGAATTTTACAAAAGTTAGCCTATGCTAACTCCCCAAAGGTCCTTTCATTCCGTTTTGGAATTGGATAGAATCATCATTCGAAAATAACGTGAAAAAATCTTTACATAAAACCCCCGCCGGCACACTGGTTAACACCAATGCACCGGCGGCTATATAAAAAGGAGAACATGGAACAGTATCTTTACGTTAAATTAACATATGCTCCACGTGTTGTATGCAGCGGATAATTTTCTGCATCCAAATAATCATCACCAAACAATTTATAGTTTACAAGTCCGGTACTAACAAACATGAAATATCGTCCTTCTGGAATATGTCCGCCAAGATCTGTATAGGCAATTCCAGGCACGTTCCAATTGTTCGGATCAGATAAGCCGCCGCAGAATAATGATGATCCATCATCCACGCGACAAATGCCGTTCCATGTTGTGGAACCGATCACGGATCCGGATTCATACAAGAAATAGCAATCATTTAACCGGCAAATTGCACCAACTACAAACAGCATGGAAAAACCATCTGCATAGCCGGTATCCGTACTTCTTAAACCAGTAAAACCGCACCGCAATAATTCGGTGCTGCTTCCGCCTTTTACTTCCAGTCCGCGAACACGCCAGTAAACTGCTTCGTCCGTCAACGGATCAAAACCGGATATCTGATTGATCGCGTAGGAAGGTACTTCACAAGCATCATACAAATAGGTATCTGCCACGCGGATAATTGACTGCTTGCCGATCTTTGCAAATGCACCAACTGCGCATTCGATCGCTTCCCAAAGAGATGCAAACGGCAGATAATCATAAGCACCTTGCCATCCTGTTGCTTTATATTTGTTGTATTTATAATGGTGCTGGCTGCTTTCAACTGCATTTTGTGCAAACGTATGGTTGACATAAATAATTTTAAATTCACGCGCAATGTCGGTATTTTTCTGCGTTAATACGCCGGCAGCAAAATCAAGATAACCAACGCTCCACAAATAACGCTTTCCGGATACGCATAAAAGATTATAACCGATCATATAAAGTTTATCATCTTCAAACGCCAGTCCCTGTAATTCGCCAATTGGCAAAATATCATCAAACCGATCCGCCAGCCTGTACGAATTTGCAAATGCTTTTGCTTCCGTATCAAAACAAATAATGCAGTTCGGATTACTGCCGGAAATATAAAGCATTCCATCATACGCGCAAATATTCTGAATAATAGAAAGCTGGACTTCTGTCTGTTCTGATAATGCTTCAAATGTTGCTGTGTTTGTGCCATCGTTCAATGTTGTTTCATAAATATTAAAATTATTCTGCGCTGCCATGGTGCCCATGGTATATACTTTTCCGGTCACGCCGTCAATGCAGATTCTGCCAATATCAAAATTAGATGCCGGCGTAAAACTGTAAGTTTTAAAATCAGAATAATTTGTATCCATCGAATAAATCCTGTGATTGACATTATCCACGCCGTAAATTCTGCCATCATAATAACAAACATGACCGCCATTGCCGTACCCGGTTACTTCGTGCGATTCTTCCAGCGCATAATTTGAGCGGCTGTATTTACGAATGATATAAAATGTTGCGCCGTTCCTGGTGCCGTGTGAAGTTACATAAAAGTGCGTTGGTGACATTGTAAAACCATCACATTTTTTAGCATTTAAAACATTTTCGGAAGGTGTAACAAAATCATAGGTTTCCGCTTCAATGTAAAATTCACGTATCGGCGTGATATTAAACTGCTGCGTAAACGTTGCCAGTTTTTTATCCATCCGATCCATAGCATCTTTGTAGCCGTTCAAAAATGCTGTAACTTCTTCTTCTGCAATCTGTCTGATAATCGGCGTGAGATCTTCAATTGTAATTTCTTCCAGCAGTTTATGAATTTCTTCTGTTGCGTATTCATCCACTAATGCTTTGATATATCCCTCAATATCTTCATCAATGAAGCCGTTAACGGTTTCAATAACCTGGTTTAAAACCGCCGTTAATTTGCATAAGACTTCATAATATGACAAGGAATCATCATAGATCAATGGAATTATCTTATGGCACCACCAGCGCAACGGTCTAATTTTTCTTTCATCCATCATGTTAATTTTGCTCCCTTCTACCAAAGTTTAAAAAATAAAATATCAAGATCATTAATAATCATCTGATCTATATTTACAAACTGATCGGCAAGATCATTGATCAGTTCCATAAACGTCTTTCCACCACGATAACCATATTCATGCAGTTTTGTTTGAATTTTATTATCGTTGGTGCGGTTCTGATCTGTCGCGGTTTTATCTGTGTTATTTGTTGTCCGGTTTACATTATCGTTTGTAACCCCTTCCGCATGATCATCAATCCGCCTGTAATCAGTCAGATAAATTTGATTATTATCCGTCTGATTGAAATTGATCGCGCCTTGCGGCGTATCGGAATACTGGTTTTTACTGGTGCTATCCGTTTCAAAATCCGTAACACTTTTTTCATTCGTTTTGGAAGTAAATGTTTCTGCTTTATTATGCAGCAATAATTCTTTCAGATCTTCCAGCGTCAATCCGTCTGTTGTTACGTCAATATTATAAAACAGCTTTTCTGCCAGTTCCAATTGTTTTGCATAAAGCGCGTTATATTTTGGCATGATCTCATTCATGGTAGCATTTAACCATGTTCGCCATAGATTTACTGTTTCGGCTGCGATTTCACGCGTATAATAATGCTTTAATATTTTATTTTCCAGCGTTGCTTTATAATCCGGATCGAACAGCGGATAGTTGAAACTAAAAATTTTATCGTGTGAAGCGTTTATGATCTCATCTACGGAATATTTATACATATCTTCGACCGGAAAGCCGCTGTTCATTTCACAAATAAACCGCACTTCTGTTGTATATCTACTCATTGGCTTCACCTTCTTCCATTGCTTCATGCAGATCCGCGTTTGTTTCATCCATGCGATAATCTACGGAAATATTTAAATCAAACATTTTATTGATCGCATCCGCTGCCGTCTGTCGCATAAGTAACCCGGAATACCGTTCCGCAACGGTTCCGCCCTGTCCACGCAAAACTTCATCTGTAATCAGTCTTTCTTTTTTCTGATAATTCACATTGGAAATTCCAAGTTTCGTTAACATTTCATTCCAATACTTCACTTTAATTTCATAAACTTTATCTGATACAAACGGTGCCTGGGTATTGATACAATCCAGCGGCGTAGCAGCTAAATTTTTATCACCATAGATAACCGGCTGCCCACCTTCATATTTCATGTATAAATTCTGCAACGTTAACCGCTCTTTTTCATCGCACCGGATCAGCACCGGCGTTTTCTGTGCATTGATATTTACATCAATAGTCCGGTCAAACTGTGATAACCTTTTTGCATAAATTTTAGCTGTTCTTATATTATTAGTTCGCAGCACATTATTCCAAATAATTACACTGTTATCCGGATCCAGGTTCCATGTTGCGCCGGTCACGGCAAACGCCTGGCGGATAACCGGAACACGATAAATATTAAACCCGCTTTTCTGCGCAAATGGTAGGCAGATATATTTTTCTAAAATATCGTCATAGAAAAACACGACCGCGCCACGCTCAAACAGCATAAGTTCTAAAAACCGTATATCTATTTCTTCCGGTACGTTTTTCCATTCAAAACGCGTAATGCATAATTCTTTGATCGTATCATAATATTCATCATAAGAAACAACATTATCCACCAGGGAAGAAATAAAATTATCAACTTTATTTTTAATTCCCATAACATCACCTTTTTTATGTTGGACTGTTATTTAAATTATAGTTTCCAATATTGGCGGCATCTTTCCAAAACGTAATACCATGATCATAAATGGCGCGCAACTGCACAAGTGCATCCGCCGGGCATTCACCGTATAATTTACAACCAGCTGTTTTTGTGTATGTATAATACGGTCGGGCATTCCTGTTCGGCACTTTCACGCGGTTTGTCGCATAGCCGTACATTGTGAAAAATTCGTCCATAACTGCCAAATACTGCATAGGCAAGTGCGCCCTTGCAATATGAAATTTCATCTGATCCCATCCATAAAGCGCATTACCGTTATTAATATTGCCACGTATTGTATCGGCTGCAATGCTGGCTTTATAAAACTGGTTAAACGCATTCACGCCGGTATTTACCAGTCCGGAAAGATCCCCGGAAAGAATCGAACCAACACCGGAAACAGCGGATCCGATCAGCATCGGAACACTGTTCTGCGCTTCCCATGCTCTATACGTATCATAATTCCAGCTGCATAACGGATAACTTTGTATCGTCAATGATTCCAGTGGCATACCATACGTTTTATCAATCCCTTTGTATTCATTCGGCATAATGGTAAACTGCACCGGTGCAAAATTGGAGCCGATAAAATGAAATTTCCATGATAACGCATTAAAAAATTCAAATCGCAGATTCATGGAAGCTGTTCCGCCATCGTCTAAATGCAGATAGCAATATGGATAAGAGAATAATTTTTTATTCCGAGGTGCCCATCCGTTAATTCTTTCATAAAATAATGGTATGTAGTATGTCGGATCAAATGAAATTATATTGGGTGAAAAGAAGTTAGCCGGTGTAAGATCCCGCCCGGCATCCGTTCCCCGGCTCAAAAAATGCGGACACATATAAATATTGATGATCGCTTGCGGCTGCTGTATATAACTTGCAATCATTGCTTCTAATGCAGCAACGCCGGCAGCCGATGAAGTAAATGCTACCACTTTTGCACCGGAATACGTATTATTAAAAACGCCGCCGTCAACTGTGCTTCCGTTAACATCAACATACATTAACACTATATCCGGATAATAGGCGGATAAATATTCGTCTGTATGTCCCGGTTCCGTTGAATGATCCGGTGTCATTGGATCCAGCACTTCATATCCTTCAAACTGATATTCGCCCAGCGGCACTATATTCGGCTCCGGAATGATATTCCCAAACAGCGGATCCGTAACGCTATGCTCACGTTCTACAAAACATTCTTCCAGCGTCACATCAAACAGATATGTTTGCATTACATCAATGGTATATCGGATAAGCGCATTCCCATTGTTAACATATTCCACGGAATCAATAAAAGCATAAAACCACTTATTCCCAAAGTTTGTATTTTGAAACGCCATATAATTGCAGTCATAACAAAGATCCGCTAATAACTGCGCTTCAAATACACCGCTGTTTACACGCTGATATGTATTTTTCGACAACGTATGTTTTTTATAATTTGTCTGAAAAAATGCCGTCTGTGCAGATAATGAATTAAAATATAACGTGTCGGAATAATCATTATCCAGCGGCATACCGCTATATAAAATTATGGTGCTGTTCGGTGCTACTGCCATTTTAACCACCTTCCGGAAAGAACCGGCAGCCGTTCAGACTGCCGGCAACTATCAATTAAATATTTCCGTTTTCATCCTGTGCAAGCGTTACTGTTGTGCCAACTGCAAGTTCTGCAATTGTAAGTTCATCGGAATACGTTGTATATGCTCCATCACTTCCAAGGATACCGGCAACAGGTGTAAACGCTGTAATAGCGGGATCCACAACCGGAATGATAAACGCGCCATACGGATGAACAGCAATACCAACTTCAATTGTTTCTTCTGTCTGAATGAATTCATAAGTAAACGGTGCAAGGGAAACAGGATCCACCGGTTCCAGTGTAATAATGGTACTGATCTCGGATTCTGCAATGCTTGCAACTTTAAATTCAAGTTCATCCGGAAGATCAATATCCGCTGTATCATCCACGAATGCAATAATATTTGCAAACGGTGAAAAGCTGATTGTTTTCCATGTATGATAGAAATAGTTCCAATATAAGCCGGATCCGACACGCTGATCCGTCATAACTGTTTCATTGTCATAAACCTGGAAGAAACGTTCGTCAACCAACACGGCTTTTACATTCTGCATTAATGAAAGTTCTTCTGTAGTAACTTCTTCGATCATGTCGGAATATGTGCGGATGATCTCAAATCTTTCATTATCGAATGAAGTCCAATCATCAATCAAATGCAGCCTTCCCATAAAATCGGCTTTATCCATGTTAAACGCTGCTGAAAGCACTTCAACGTCAAACTGTGCATTAAACTGGGAATCCATAAAGATATACTGGCGTTCTTTCGGTGTATTGCTTTTCACGTGCGCAACATTAAACTGATCTTTCATAAAGGTTAACATATTGCTGTATCCGCGGAATGCAACTGCTGCATTCTTTGTGTCGCTCATGTCAACCGCTACAGGATATGCTTTCCCTGTTGCAATTGTCTTGATCAGCAGATATTTGAACAGTAAAAATTCATCATAAGACGCGCTTGTATAAATCTGCTCTACAATGCTGGTGATAAGGTTTTCAACGCCATCCGCGGAAAGAAACGCGCGTTTCAGATTTTCACGCTCAATGGATACCGGATATAAAACCTTCCAGTTCATGATATGAAAAGCTGATTCCGCTTTCGGCTTATAGTTCTTGAATTCCCTGGAAGCTGCTTTTTCTACTGAATATTCATGTACTTCAATCAGTTTAACAAAGATTTCTTCCACAGATTCACCGTATTCCAGGAATCCTTTTTTCAGATCTCTATATGGATTATTAAATACTGCACTGTTTACAACAACCAGCGCGATACGGTTAACCAGCGCATTAATAAATTCATTGGCAAGTGTCGGATTTCCGTAAAGCACTTCACCAACGCCGGGAATACCGGCAGCGTCATTAATAACCGGAATATTCTGCTGATACTCATAACTTGCATTATTCCGGATCACATTTAAAATATCAATCGTTCTTCCGTTTAAGGAAGTTAATGCAATTCGTTTAGGCATTTTTTAATTTCCTCACTTTCTTAAATTTAAACGGCTCCGCCGGAATAAACCGGCGTTCCTGTTTCTGTTGCACTTTGAAACAAATATAAATTTGTTGTATTGTCTGAATTGCCAAACTGAATAAGTTCGATCTTATATGGTGTTTCATCGTCTGCTGCAACGCCAAAGTTGCTTAAGCTGTAAAAAATAACCCCGGCTTCACCATAATCACTAATAAAAACCGGTACACTTCCGGATCTGAAAGCCGTTACGATGTCGGAATAACTTTTATCCATTTCAGCATTTCCGTCCGTCCATGTAACATTTACGAATAAATGTCCACCGGCATCGGATCCACCGCCGCAATCTTTACATTTTGAAACAATTTCCTGTGGTGACAGAAAAGCACCACCGCCATTAATTAAGCCGTCAATGTTTTTTCCAAGGTTCATAATACACACCTCTTATTTTCTAATTATCCCCGCCTTCATCAAGCACTAATGGAGCATCAGCAGAATTTGCTTTATATGTGCGTTCCTCGCTATCTTCTACAAAAAATTCTTCACCGACTGCATAAATGGCTATAACTGTAAACACGTTATACCCATTTCTACCCACGCTCAAAATATAAGCTATTCCACCGGCAAGAATGGCGGTTAATATTTCATTATAGGTTTTATTAAGTGTTATATCCTCACCATCATCGCTTTCAATAATAGAAAGGCATTTACACGTTCCAGCTTCACCAAGTTCATATTTTCCATCATCTCCAACAACTACTACGCTGCCGGCATCCGCAACTGTAGGCGTAGGCAGATCTCCGCCGCCAGCTGCACCAAGTGCATATTTACCTTCTGCGTCAACAACTACCACGCTGCCAGCATCCGCAACTGTAGGCGTAGGCAGATCCGCGCCGCCGCCGCCACCGCCGGCATTTTCCAATAATACGTTAACATCCTGTACGGAATAAAATGCACCATCTGCATTTAATGTACCGTTCGGAGCTGTTTTCCCAATTGCCATAGCTTAACCCTCGCTTTCTGTTTTGAAAAGATCTTCATAGGTCTGTGGCGTTTCTTCTACCATAGTTTCCTCTGTTGATTCTTCCACGATTAAAGAATTATCACCATCTGCCGGATCTTCCGTCCTGGAAAAACGTTCGATGTAACGTTTTCTCCATTCTGCGTCATTTTCTTCATATTTTGCTTTCCAGTCTGTGGAATCGCTTGTGCGCGTTACATAATCGTCAATGGTATCGGTCAGATCGTCCAGCAATTCAATTGCTGTTTCTCCGGTATCCTCACCGATATATGCAACTAACGCATTCACAAGTTCATCACGCGTTTTAATTGCCATTCTTTTAACCTCGCTTTCTTTTAATTATAACATAGTTTTAAAAATATCCAAACTTTCGCGGATTCCGCAGCATCATATATAGCGGCATATTCTTTTTAAGCTGCGGATTTTCCCAGCCGGGCGGATCCACGCCACCGCCGCCGGGATTTACCGGCGATATATTGCCGCCCGGATCAATGTTCCCAACATCATACACAAGCCACGGCGTAAGATCTCCGTAATGTGTCCAGCGTCCGGAAGTCCACGGCTTCGATTTGTCCGGATAACGCCAGCCGTTACTATCTACATAGGAAGAAACAACACCGGTTCCAATGCTGCCGGCTGTGCATTCAATGGTATTATATATTTTTCCGTTTCGTTCATATTCGCCCACAAAACAGCCAATATGTCCGCTCATATAAAGCGCGCTTGTGACTGTCAAGGCAGCAAAATTTTGCGAAACGTTGCCGCATTCCTGTATAAATTCCCATTCATTTACATCACCGGTTCGGCTTAAATCCGCTTGGAAATAACCCACTGTCCGATTATCATACCAACCGCATAAAATAGCCTTTAACAGATTGACACAATCAAAACTGAAGTATGATCCATGCCAATAGCCAAGGTTATACGGATACCGGTTATAATAATCCGTATCACACGCCAGCGCATGAAATATCTTTGCGCGGAATTCGCTTAATTTTGTCGGATAGCCGTTATCTACATAAACATTATAACCACCGCCGATCACGCCGCCATCTACTGAATAGCCGTATGTTCTTGTGCCGCCGGGATCACGTGTTGCATAAATGGTATTTCCCTGTCCGTCAACGGTCGTATAAATAACATACTGCGCGCCCGGTGACCAGCCGGAAAATCCTATAACTTCCTGGTTCGGATTAGCCAGTGCCAAATAAGTGCAGCGCAGATTGTTTTGGTAGGTCTGCTGGTTCGCTGCCACCTGGTCGGCAAGTCCTTGCAAACGCGGAACATTATATATGGAAGCGGGACCGCCGCCGCGTAATGCATCGCATAAACTTTGCGGCGTTGTATTTCCATATCCGGCATAAAAGTTAACCGCGCAACAGGTACACATATAACCATCATATATATTTGTCACATTTTCATAGTTTTCATTCCGATCCCAGCCAAGTACAATTTTGAACGTTCCTTCATCCATGCCGTATAAAAGTGCAGCTAAATTAACACAATCCTGGTAACTTACTGTACCGATTGAATTAAAATACTGCGTTACTTCTGTACTGGTTAACGCGCGTCCGCGGCTTACTACGTTCGGCATAAAATCACCTATGATGAAATTAATAATTATTATGCAGATAATTAATGCAGCCCTGTGCAGCATTGTAATATTTTTCGCCGTATTTTTCTATGATCTTCTTTTTGCGCTCCGGATTATTGGAATAATCACCTTTTTCAATCTTCATTGCGATCCGGATCGCTTTCTGATAATCAAATTTTTCTTCTTTTGCGTAAGTCAGCCATTTATCCATTCTGCCATGCTTCGCCCAGGTTCCGATCTGACTGGTAGAATCCTTAAAATGCAGCCTTCTTCCGGCGGAATCTGTCCATGTTGCTATAACGCCATCTCCCCATTTATTGGAAGTGCATTCAATGGTATTATAAGTTTTTCCGCCGCGCGTAAATGTACCAACGTAACAGCCAATATGACCGGTCATATATAAAACGGATACATCTTTTAATTTTGTAAAATCGCTGGAAACGTTTGTACACTGGTTGATCAGTCCGGCTTCCGTGCAATCGCCGGTTTTAGAAAGATCTTTTTGAAAATAGCCAACTTTCTTTGTATATGTCCATCCGTTTAAAAGTGCTTTTAACAGATTAACACAATCAAATGTCACATGATAATCAGAATGCACATAACCAAGATTATACGGATACTGATTCCAGTACCCTGTTTTCAGTTCCAGAATAGAAAATAACTGTTCTCTAAAATGCGCTGCTGTCGGTTTCATCCTCTTCATTCACTTCCTTCCAATATTTGTTACTGCTGATCTTCATGATAGCCGTAATAAGTGTTTCCATTGCCGCCAGTGTTCCGGAAATCGCTTCCGGATATGGCAGATTCCATAACGCTGCAATTGCAACATAGAAAACACCTAATGCCGGGATCACAATAATTGCACCTTTTAAAAAATCATATACTTTATTACTCATGTTTTTTAAGCTCCGCTATTGCTTCTTTGATATAGGTTAATTCGGTTTCAATTATAGGCAGCCGTTTAGCATAATTATTATGTTCTTTCATATCTTTTTTGATCTCATCAATTTCATTCTGCTGAAATTTCTGTTTGATCTCAATTTCTGTTCGTGTTTTTGCGTTCGTAACGACAACCGTTATAACGGTGCCGATCAGTAAACAAACAGATGATATAATTGTTGCTAAAATGCTGCTTTCCATACCATTATTGTAGCATAGTTTTGGAAATTTACAAAATCATGTTATAATCATAATATGGATAAAACCTATTATGACGGAACAAAATTATTATCGTTGAAGGATAGAAACGGTAAAACGCCGGAAATATATGTATCCACTTCAAACAGATCCGCCGGCAAAACAACCTGGTTTAACCGGTATTTTGTAAAGCGGTTTATAAACCATGGTGAAAAATTCTGTTTGTTGTATCGTTATCATTATGAATTGGATGATGTAGCAGACAAATTTTTCACGGATATTGCAAGGCTGTTTTTTAAATCGGATCACATGACAGCAAAACGCAAGGCGGACGGCGTTTATATTGAATTGGAATTGAATAATGTATCCTGTGGTTATGCCATCGCAGTAAATGCGGCGGATAATGTTAAAAAACTATCGCATCTTATGAGTGATTCAAAAAGAATGCTGTTTGACGAGTTCCAGCCGGAAACCGGTAATTATTGCCCAAATGAAATTAATAAATTTCAGTCTGTTCATACCTCGCTGGCGCGCGGAAATGGTGAACAGGTACGATATTTGCCTGTTTATATGGTGTCCAACTTTGTTACATTAATGAATCCGTACTATATTGCGTGGGATATTGCGGATAAACTGCAAATTGATACAAAATATTATCGCGGAAACGGCGTTGTATTGGAACAGGGATTTTATCAATCCGCGGCAGATGCGCAACTGGCCAGCGGATTTAATACGGCTTTTTCCGGATCCGATTATACAAAGTTTGCAGCCAATAAAATTTATCTGAATGATAAAGAATCGTTTATTGAAAAACTGACCGGACAAAACCGGTATATCTGTACGATTGTTGTAGGCGGAAAAATGTTTTCTTTGCGTGAATATCCGCAGCATGGGATTATTTATTGCTCGCAGTCTGTTGACGAATCATTTCCGGTGAAATACTGCGTGGAAACAAATGATCATAATCTGAATTATATTCTGCTGTCGCAGTCTGCACCGTTTTTAAAGGTTATGCGGAAATTTTTTGATTTTGGCTGTTTCCGGTTTCAGAATCTTTCATGTAAATCTGCTGTGTTCCGGCTGCTGGCTTTAACGGTTTAGCTTATCACGGAATTGACGCGGTTATTGCCTGGAAGGGAATGCACGGCTGGAATAATTGCCGCCGTTCCAGGTTTCGGACGCACACCGCAATAGCTGCACTTTTCCGAATGATAATTAAAAAAGACTGCCGGTTATGGCAGTCTTTTTATTTTGTCTAATTGCGTTAAAATGTCCTGTGGTTCCAGCCGTCCTTGTAAATAAATCTTAATAAGATCCCCGGTAAAAAAGGCTTCGGCTGATATGAACCGCTTTTGATCTTCATAATCATAGCAATTATGTATGATCGCATTTTTTGACTGCCGCCAGTCTTTCACAGCGCGCTCAATAATGGCAAATGCTAAACTGCTGTATCCTTCTTCCATAGCATCACTTCTTTTCGGTAATATACCAGGTTAAAAACATAAACAGCGCAGCTAATAAAATAATAAACGCTGCCGAACATCCGGCAATAATGAATAAATCTATCATTTCTTTTTTCTCCCTTCAATCCTGTATTGTAAAATAATCATTACATAAAACAACGCCGCCCGGCATACGCCTGGCAATCAGTTTTCCCGGCACTTTTAAGCCGGCTTTAAAATCTGTGATCTTTCGTTTTGTTTTTAAAAATTCTGCTTCTTCACTGTTTCTGCATTCGAATGGCTCCCCGGTTACGCTGGAAACAAATAGATCTTTGCATCTGTCCGGCAGTCCGGCACATTTTACTACATAAGTATCATTTACTTTTTCGATATAGGTTTTTTGTCTGTGAAAAATGCCATTGCTCCAGCTTGCTTCATGATCCCAGCACTGGAATGCTGCCGGATCCATTTTCATGCCGCGCATCTGATCCGGCGCAAGATCTGCGTGAATGGAATCGGTATCCGCATAAATAAATCCTGGTTTATCTGCTCCATAAAAATTTGCTTGTGCTGCTTCAATCGTAAAACGGCGGCTATATGCAGTAATAGCCGATGCAACAGGAATATAGACCGGCGTTTTTTCTTTTTCTGCAACGCTTTTAAATTTTACATTGCCGCATTCGTCTAAATACGCCACTTTATAACTGCTGTCCGGGTTTGTCCCCATTTTGCCATATAAATTATTTAAAAACAGTTTCGCAAGCTGGCGTTTTGCACCTTTACTGCCTTGTTTGATCTTTGCATATTTGTTAATATACATGTCAAAAATTCCCTTTTGTGCATCAAAATAGCAGCCGTCCAGTATTTTATAATCGGTATCATAATGTTTTAAAAACAATTCAAATTCCGGCTGGCTCATGGTAACCGTACATCTTACTTCTTTCCGCTTTCCGTCAAGATCTTTTACATAATGGTAATAAACGCCGTCTAACAATAAATCACTTGTAGTTAACATTTCATTCCCAAAATAATAACTATTGTTTTTCAACTGTACAAATGGCAGCATACCAGGCTTAATTTTAAAAGTGCAATCCAGCCGCACAAAATAAAATTTTAACGGCTGTTTTGCTTCTTCCGGAAGATCGCCTTTAAAAAACGTTGGATAGCCGACCGGGTATAAATTTCCGCTGTCGGAATGCATCATTGACGGATACAAAGAATTTACATCGAATGTATTTCCGTTCTTAAAAACTTTATCTTCTTTGCCTGATACAACGTAGCACCAGCCGCCGCGATAGCTTTTCCGGATATAGGCATCAGCATTAATGGAGCCAAAATCATCAGATAATTCCACGGTTTCCAGGTTCGGAAAATAGTCTTTCCATTTTATGCATTGTTCATGGCGTAAAATATTTTTGTATTCTGCCAGGCAACAGCCGCCAATTGTTGGCTTTTTGTGTCCTTCAGAAAACATTATCTGCAAGGCTTCTGCCACCACTAAAACGTCATTTTTAATATAGGTTAATTCCCGGTCTGTTATAGTGCCGCCGGCTTTCCGGAATCCTTCATATTCAATTTCCGTTTTCCGGTGCGCTGTTTTGAATCCTTCGCCAATGGATTTAACGCTCATCGGCAGCAGTTTAAAGCTATCCACAAATGTACAGGTATTCGAAAACCAGTTAATACAAAGATTGTACCATACACCCATATCGGAAATTAAATAACTGTATTCATTTCGTATATGGTAACTTTCCGGAATTTCACCATATTCCCATTTTTGCGTATATTCTTTATTCCGTAAAAGCCAGTCTAATATAAAGGATCCATCAAATTTTAAATTATGGAAGTACACGATAATATCTGATTCTTTCGTATATTCCATTAACCGCGCAATGAAATCTTCCAGCCGGTTAAAAACTTCCACTTCTTCCGCATCTGTTGCTTCCACCGGGCATAATGCAGCCGCCCATACTTCGGTAAATTCCTGTCCTTCGAAAACTGTAGTTTCGAAATCCGCCATATATCGCTTTATATCTTTCCTTTTAAAATTCGTCATAATTTCCCCAATTTTGAAAATCTTCTGCGTGTTCTTTTGCGTATTTTAAATCTTCTTGCAGTCCTTTGTATATTTCATCTTTTAAATTGTAGCTGGTGCCTATGTCCTCGATTGCTTTTGTCATTGCTGCGCTGATCCAGGCATTAGCTTCATCCTCATACTGCAATTTATATTCAACTTCGGTATCCGCTTCCATTGCGGCAATAATCTGTGCTGCTTTTACTTCGCCCATGGTGCCGATCAGATGATTTAACCACATATCCAGCACCACTTTGCCGGGCGTTTCGTGTGCGCTCATTCCCTCGCCGCCGCGCTCCGGCAATGGCAGCGCGTTTATTTTCCGGCGAAAATTGTCAAGTATTACCTTTGCGCCTTCTACTGTCATTTCTTCGCCTTTGGGCGGAGCGCCGATTCCAATACCACCGCCGCGCTTTTCTTCCCTGGCTTTCCGCCGCGCTTCCCTTTTTGCTATGCGGCGTTCCTTGCGTTCTGCTTTTTTAGCTGCGCGGCGTTCGGCTCTTTGCTGGCGTTTTGTTTTTGGCGGCTCCGGAATTGGTATAGCTGGCGCGGCTGGCGTTCCGGTGAAGATCCGCCGCGCCGCGGATGCAATCCGGCTGAATATGTTTTGCCTTGCCATCAGTTCTCACCACCTTCCAGCATCTTAAATACATCATCCCATTCAAGATCATGCTTTTCAGATTGTTTGATAATATCCAGCGGATCAAAATAAATTTTACCTGTTCTTTCTATAGTATCCGCCCTGTTCATGTCCTGTAATGCATACCAGTATGGACAATCTGACAGGCTGCATTCCGTACAATGAAATCTTTCTTTGCATTGCTCATGAATAATTAGTGCTACTGCTTCAATTCTTATCATAATTTAACCACCTTTGCATATTTGTATTGAAAATTATTATCTTTGAACATGGCTTCAAATTCTGCCATTTTTACGGCGTGATCCTCATCAAATGCGTAAACATATACGCTAATTTGTTGCTGATCGTTAATGATAAATGTTACTTCGTAATTTTGCATTTTATTTTCCTCATATACCGCGGTTATAACGCCGCTATCCGGTATTAACTTTTCTGCGCGCTGGTAGGCTTCATACGGCGTGTTTGCCGATACATATAAATGTCTGCGCAGCCGTTTAACTTTATCGCGCCAATAAACAATATAAAATTTCATTTTGCACCGCCTTAAAAATGAAGTCCGCCCGGCAGAATGCCGGGCAGACAATCAGAAAAGGAATTATTCCGATTCTGCAACATCGTGGTATTTTTTAAGGATTTTCTTTTCAAGTTCATCCTTGAAATCACCTTTAGCATAAAACCAGGAATAATAATTTCCGTCTTTCCCTTTGTACTGCGGAAAGCTGACAAATTCACCATATTGACCTTTAACAACCGTTAAGCCGGTTAAAACAAGATCGTCATCCATTTCCACAGTTACGAATGCTTTTGTGCGTTTGCTGTCGAACAGTCTCACATTAATTTTAGTTACCTTCATAATTTCCTCGCTTTCTCCGGATCTGTGCCGGGATACAAAATTTATCTGATCTGCTGGCGCAGAATCATACTATTTCATTTAAAACTTGCGTTTCAAACCATGCTTGATAAATTGTTTCGTAAATCTCATAAGATCCAATTGGATTCTTTATAATTTCTAAATAAAAACATGCAGTTAATAATCCATCAATATTTTTAAGCAGCCAATGATCACATGAGTAAGTTGTCAAATCATCTACCCATTCAGGATCACCTAACTTATTATATAAATCAGTAATTGACCGGTTTATAATGCTAACCAGCTTTTCTTCTCTTTCGTTCCTTGTTGTTGCTTCGATACCTAAAATTTTAATTGTAGATTTTCTCATTTCTCGATCTCCTTCCATAACAGGGTATTAAATTGCCGGGCATCATTGCCCATAGTTTATTTTACCATCTGTGGCAATATTCCGCAATATCGATTTTGAATAGATATTTTGAATATTATTTTCTATCCAATTCCAAAACGGAATGAAAGGACCTTTGGGGAGTTAGCATAGGCTAACTTTTGTAAAATTCTATATCACCCC